>JAAZNO010000509.1 GCA_012798275.1 Chloroflexota bacterium | reverse complement strand
TGGGATGGGTGGCGCTGGGCTCGGTGCTCGGCGAGCGCGTGCTGCACGGGATTTTCAAGGTGGAGCAGGCATCGCCTGTGGCGACGGCCGTGCTGGGCACTGTCTTGCTCACGATATTGGCGGTGCTCGTGCAGGTGACGTGGGACTGGCTGCCCCTCATCTTGATCTGGCCGTTGATCGCGCTGGGGGTCGGTGCGGTCACGCTGACGCAGTTTGGGACGCGGCCCTATGCGGCGACGGGTGCGGCGCTCCCGCCCGCGGCGCCGCCGGCAATCCCTTCGCGCCGCCCCGTCGCGCCGGTCAGCCCGGCTTCGCCGGCGCCGGCTCCCGTCGCACCGGCAGCGCCTGAGGCAGTTGAGGTACCTGAGGCACCTGACGCAGAGGTTCTGCCCTCACCTTTGGGCGAGGATGCTCCCTGAGATAAACGGTGGATAACGGACAAGAGACGGCGCCGGGGGAATGTCCCTTCGGCGCCGTCTCGTTTGGTGATGAAGCGCTATGGCTATGCCACACCCGCCGCGACGAAGGCGGCGTTGACGATGGCGCGCGCTTCTTCCTGAATCTGGCGCAGGTGTTCCGGCCCGCGGAAGCTTTCGGCGTAAATCTTATAGACGTCCTCGGTGCCGGAGGGACGGGCGGCAAACCACCCTTGCGCGGTGACGACCTTCAGCCCGCCGATGGGAGCGTTGTTCCCCGGCGCGCGGGTGAGCTTGGCGAGGATGGGGTCGCCTGCCAGCGTCTCCGCCTGCACCAGCTCCGGCGAGAGGTCCTTCAGGACAGCGCGTTGGGGCGCGGAGGCGGGCGCGTCAATGCGCTCGTAGCAGGGGCTGCCGAACAGGGCCTCCAGGTCGCGGTAGTGTTCACCCGGATCCTTGCCGGTGACAGCCGTGATCTCCGCTGCCAGCAGGTCGAGGATGATGCCATCTTTGTCGGTCGTCCAGACGGTGCCATCCTGCCGCAGGAACGAGGCGCCGGCGCTTTCCTCCCCGCCGAAGCCAAAGGAGCCGTCTACCAGCCCTTCGACGAACCACTTGAAGCCGACGGGGGTCTCGCACAGGCGCCGTCCGAGATGCGCGGCGACGCGATCAATCATGGAGCTGGAGACGAGGGTCTTGCCGATGGCCGCGTCGGGGCGCCAGCCAGGGCGATGCTGGAACAGATAGGAGATGGCGACGGCGAGGTAGTGATTGGGGTTCAGCAGGCCCGCGCTGGGCGTGACGATGCCATGTCGGTCGTAGTCGGGGTCGTTGGCGAAGGCGATGTCGAAGCGGTCTTTGAGGCTGATGAGGCTCGCCATGGCGTAAGGCGAGGAGCAATCCATGCGGATCTTGCCGTCCCAATCCACGGTCATGAAGGCGAAGGTGGGATCCACATAGGGATTGACGATTTCCAGGTTCAGCCGATAGGTTTCGGCGATGCGGGGCCAGAAGGCAATGCCCGCTCCGCCCAGGGGGTCCACGCCGATTTTCAGGCCGGCGGCCGCGATGGCCTCCATGGCCACGACGTTGCGCAGGTCTTCCACGTAGGGCATGATGTAATCATACGGATGGGTCGTTTCCGCCTTGAGGGCGCGTTCGAAGGGCGTACGGCGCACGGCGTGCAGCCCATCGGCGATGATGGCATTGGCGCGCGCCTGGATGAGGCCCGTGATTTCGGGGTCCGCCGGCCCGCCGCTGGGCGGATTGTACTTGAAGCCGCCATCGGTGGGCGGATTGTGCGACGGCGTGATGACCACCCCGTCCGCGAGGAGCCCCGGATGGGCCCGGTTGAAGCTGAGAATGGCGTGGGAGATGACGGGGGTGGGGGTGTAGCCCAATCCTTCCTGAAACATGATGTCGAGGCCGTTGGCGGCGAAGACTTCGACGGCGGAAATGAAGGCGGGTTCGGAGAGGGCGTGCGTGTCCATGCCGATGAAGAGCGGCCCGGTGATGCCTTGTGTCTGCCGGTACTCGGCGATCGCCTGGCTGATCGCCAGCACGTGGTCTTCATTGAAGCTGTGTTTGAAGGAAATGCCGCGATGGCCCGACGTGCCGAAAGCGACCCGTTCCAACGGCTCAGCGGGATCGGGATGATAGGCGTAATACGCCGCTACCAGTCGCGGGATATTGGCGAGCATGTCGCGGGGCGCCGGTTTTCCTGCTAGCGGATGTGCCATGATGCTGTTCTCCTTTCATGTGATGATGGCGGGTGATCTTCAGTCAGTTCTCCTCCGTGCGGGGGCGATACAGTCCGGCGGGATTGACGACGAGCATTCCCGCCCGATAGCTGAGGGGATCCACCGGTTCCAGCCGCGCCGCCATTTCCGGGGTGAGGAGGGGGATTGGTTTGAGGCGATAGAAGCGCTGTTCGATGATGGCGACGCCGCGCTCATCCCACATCCAGGGGATGGAATCGAAGCGGCTCAGGTCGAAGAGGCGGGTGTAGGCGCGGAGGGTTTTCTTTCCATTGACGTTGAAATAGGCCTCGAAGTAGGAGAGCACGAGTTCGCGCGGGGTGCGGTAGATCGGTTCGCGGTAGCGCAATCCCACGAAGTTGGACTTGGCCACAGCGCCGAAACAGCCCTGCTCCTTGAAGAGGGCGAGCACGTGATCGTCGTCCGTCCCCGGTTCAGGCATCATATCGAGGAGCAAGGGGGGATAGCCCAGGCGGCGCAGCGCGGTGGCGGCGAAGAGGCCACCGTCGAGGCAGTGGGCAACGCGATCGCGCATCACATGCAGCGGACAGCGGGTCCGTTCCTCCGCGCTGTAGGGCGTCGCATCCAGATATGCCTGGATGGCGGCGGGGCTGTGGAGGCCACGAAAGATTTGCAATTCTTCAGGCGTGAGCCGGGCTTCAAATTGGGTCAAGCTGTCCATACGTTTGCTATTTTTCACATAGTGGAAGTCTTTTTGTAACTGTTCAGCCACCAACTAAGAAACGGCATAGATTTTCGAGCAATTGCTGAAGATTGAGAATTAAATCCTGTTATACACACAATTTCTTGCCCCCTATCCCCTGCCCCCGCGCTACGGGGGGCAGGGGAACTTTTTTTTGTGGGGTTTTGCAGGCGGGCGCCGCCCGCCTGCAAAACCCCTTATTTTTCTCCCCCTCTCCAGCCGCATATGCGTCGCTGGGGAGGGGGCAGAGGGTGGAGCGAAAGCTACGGATTACAAAGGTTCGTTCATTGTCGTCTGGGTAGTTGGCGCCAGGCGGAGCAGTTACCTTTTTCTTATTGTATCATGGCCGCCCGCTCGCGCAATTGGCCGTTATGCGCCGCGTCATAGCGCCAGGAGGGGACGTTTTCCGTCCGGCGGAGGCGCTGGGGAAAAAGGCGGGCTCACTCGTGCTTCCCGAAATACTTGAAGAAGAGCTCTTGCGAGAGCCGGGCGCCTTCGGGTGTGACCTCCACGGACGCCGATTTCCCGTGGGGGTCGCCGATGTAGCCTTTCTGGTGCAGCCGATCCATGGCCTGCCAATTCAACCCTTTCCAGGCGTGAACGCCGTATTGGTCGCGCGAGGTCGTGAGATAGAGCAGCGCCAGGATCATCTCGTCTACTTTGTCTGCGTCGTATTCCATTGCGCTCTCCTTGTGTGAGGTAAAAGCATCGTCGGTGACGCTTTTATTTGCCCTGGCGGCTCGCCACTGGACGCCGGCCCTTGAGCCATGAGGGCGCGCGGCGGCTGTCTGCAGGCTCGCTTATGGGCAGAGCGCGCCGGGTGCTTCGGGGACCATTATCCTCATTTTGGGTGGGAAGGCAAACCCACAGGGTCTGTCGGACTGACCCGGACAGACCCTGTGGGATGGCACAGCGGAGACGCTGCTGCCGGGCCGCGCCTGGCGTCAGGTGGAATTTCGTAGCACCAGCGGCAGGTAAAGCCAGGAGGAAACTTCGCGATATTCGTAGGCGCCGATGTCGGGGCGCGCATCGCGGGGATGGTTCTCCAGGTCTACGTTGGGTGCACCGGCGGTGGTTCCGGCATTGATCGCCGGGCTGCCCGTCTGCAGGTGATAGTCGCCCGTTTCGCCCCAGGCCGGACGCACGAAGCGCGGGTCGCCGCAGGCGTTCCCCTCGCCCAGGGAGGCGATGTTTTCACAGGTGAAGGCCGTCTCGCCGTGGGTCAGGAGGGTCGCGTTCTGCGGCAGATAGAAGAGGTTGTGGTCGGCCATCACGGTGCTCGCTGGGTTGATGTAGAGGGGACAGTCGGACCCGCGCCCGCTGAAGACCGTGTTGCGCAGCGTTACCTGCACCGGCACGGGGTTGTCGTACTGCACGTACAGCAGATAGTTCTGCCCCACGTAGTCATCCACGGTGACGTTGACGATCTCGAAATGGGCGT
>JAAZNO010000508.1 GCA_012798275.1 Chloroflexota bacterium | reverse complement strand
GTAATGGATGATCTTCCCGTTGCCCGCCTCGTTGCGCTGATGATGCTCCATGATGTACGAGGTCATGTTCCAGTCCGCCGGCTCCGCATACGTCCGCACCGTTTCCAGCGGCGGCAGCGATTGGAAGCCAAACTCGCTCACAAAGCGGGAAGGATGGTTGCGGTAGTGTCCGAAGGGTTGATTGCCGTGCCAGACTTCCCAGTTGTGCGTGTCACCCGCGTGGACGCTGTTGGGCACGGCGAAATGGCGTCCGGAGGAAGGGGAACTGGGCCAATAGGGCGTGTCGGGATCCTCAGCGGCGCAGATTTCCGGCAACAAGTGGTGGAACATCCGGTCATACGCCTCCCGATAGGGCGCATTTTCGGGCCGATCCCAGCCCCAGGAGTCCCAACCCCACTCCATCTCATTGTTGCCGCACCACAGCGCCAGGCTCGCGCGGTGACGCAGGCGGCGCACATTTTCCACGACTTCCTGCCGCACATTCTCGAAGAACGCCGCGTCGGTGGGGTAGATGGCACAGGCAAAGCTGCAATCCTGCCAGACCAGAATCCCGTAGCGGTCGCAGAGATCGTAGAAACGCTCCTCCTCGTAGAAGCCGCCACCCCACACGCGCAGCATGTTCATGTGGACTTCTGCCGCGCTGCGGATGAGGTGTTCCAGGGAGGCGTCGGAGATCCGCGTGGGGAAAGAATCGGCGGGAATCCAGTCGGCCCCCTTGGCGAAGATGGGCACGCCGTTGACCACGAAGACAAACGATTCCCCGTAGCGGTCGGGCTCACGCCGCAATTCGAGGGTGCGCAGGCCGACCTGGAACGTCCTGCTGTCCAGCACCGTGTCGCCCCGGTAGAGGAGCACTTCCACGCGATAGAGGGGCTGCGCACCATAACCGTTAGGCCACCAGAGCTGCGGATTGGCTACCGGCAGTTCCAGCAGGCCATGGTCGCCGGCCAGGTTGACCGTCGTCTCCTGGACGCCGCCCTGAGGGTCGGTGAGCCGCAACAGCGCCGTGAGCTCCCCCGTCTGCCAGCGCTCCAACGTCATCGCCGCGCTGAGTTGCACCTTCCCATCGCCATGCTGCTGGCGGAGGTGCACATCGGCCAGCCGCGCGGCGTGGTAACCTTCGAGGCGGACGTCTTTCCAGATGCCGACCGGTGGCAGCTGCGGGCCCCAATCCCAGCCGAACTGACAGATGGCCTTCCGCACAAAAGGCCCGCCGGGGATGGCTTGCGCGGGGCTGGCCAGCGGCTCCTGCGCCTGTCGCGCGCGCAGCGGCGGCAACAGCGGCGGGAACTGCACCCGCAGGTGATTCTCGCCCGCCTGGACGCGCCCCGTCACCTCCCAGGTGTAGCGGCGGAACATGTTGGCGGTCTCGCCCAACGACGCGCCGTTGAAAGACACCTCCGCAACGGTATCGAGGCCGTCACAGACGAGGAAGAGGCGCTCCCCGGCCAGCAAGTCTGTGGGAACGTCAAAAATGAGGTCGTATTCCCAGGCGCGTTCAGGAATCCACTGCACGCGCAGCTCGTTGTCGGCCACAAAGGGATCGGAGATCAGCCCCAAAGCCAGCAAATCGGTCTGCACCGAGCCGGGGATTTGCGCGGGCAGCCACTCGGCGCTGCCCTGTTGCCGAAATCGTGCGCTTTTGATTCGTGTATGCATGGTCCCATGCCCTCCCAAAGGTCCCTTAGAGTGAATTGGCTTTGATGAAATCCAGCAGTTCAGAGATGCAGGCGAACGCCAGGCACGTCACCGTATCGGCGCCACCGTAGTAAATCGCCAGCCGGCCGGTGTCTGTGTCACACAGCGCGGCGCAGGGGAAGGCCACGTTGGGCACATCGCCCACACACTCGTAGAGCGTCTGCGGCGAGAGGAGGTAGGGTGCCGTGCGGTAGATCACTTTCCAGGGTTGTTCAAGGTCAAGCAAAGCCGCGCCGAAGCTGTAGACGAAGCCGTTGCAGGAAGTGAGCACGCCGTGGTAAATCATCAGCCAGCCTTCAGACGTCTCGATGGGAGTGGGGCCGGCGCCCACTTTGGTGCTCTGCCAGCCGCCAACGGGTTTCATCACCCAGCGATGACATCCCCAGTGGAGCATATCGGGGCTTTCGCTGTAGAAGATGTCGCCGAAGGGCGTGTGGCCGTTGTCGCTGGGACGGTTCAACATGGCGTATTTGCCCCGAATGCGGCGCGGGAACAACACGCCATTGCGGTTGAAAGGCAGATAGGCGTTCTCCAGCTGATAGAAGGTCTCAAAATCCGTGGTGTAGCCCACCCCAATGGTCGGGCCGTGATAGCCGTTGCACCACGTCACATAATAGCGATCCTCGATCCAGCAGACGCGGGGATCGTAGCCATATTCGAAGGTGTTGATCTCAGGATCGTCCCCCACAAACTGAATCCGATCGGGGCGGAGCTGCCAGTGAATGCCATCGGCGCTCTTGCCGCTGTGCAGCGTCATCTGGCGCGTGCGATGGTCTACCCGGAAGACACCGGCGAACGCCCCCTCAAAGGGGACGACGGCGCTGTTGAAGATGCTGTTGGAGCACGGCAGCAGATTTCGGGGAATCACCGGGTTCTGGCTGTAGCGCCACAGCACCTCGGTGCAGCCGGCAGGCCGCGCTTCCCAGGGTATGTTTGGCAGCGCGCTACCCACGACTTTAAGTTCAGACATATCAGCACCTCCTCGAAAAAGGCGTAATGCGTAACAGCACTGCTTGCACGGGACAGGATCGGCTCATGGAGTCCACGCGCCATCTGCGACGGATTGGCGCTCCACCAGGGTCGGATGGATCAACACTGTGAGGCGCGGCGTCTCGAGGTTCTCCACACGCCAGAACAGCAGCTGCATCGCCATCTGCCCCATCGCCACCTTGTCCACGCGCAGGGTCGTGAGGGCCGGGGTGACGTGTTGCGCGAGCTCGATGTCATCGAAGCCCAGCACCGAGAGCTGCTCCGGCACCGCGCGCCCCATCTCCCGCGCGGCCTGCATCGCGGCGATCGCCACGTCATCATTGCACCCGAAAACGGCGGTGATCTCAGGATGCTGCTCCAGCAACGCCCGCGTCGCTTCCAACGCCGCGCTCCCCCGCAATGGACAATCCGCCACGTAATGCGCGGTGATGCCCTGATCGAGGAGGGCCTGCTGATAGCCCCGGTACCGGTCGGCAATGCTCGGATATGCCCGCGGTCCTCCTCCCACCAGCGCGATGTGACGATGTCCCCGCTGGACCAGGTAGCTCACGCCGGTGTAAGCCGCCTGGAAATTGTCACACAGCACAGCGTCATAGCGCGGGGCGTCGGCGTAAGCATCCACCAGAACGAGGGGCAGGCGCCGCCGGGAAAGCGTCAGCGCCAACGGCTCATCTAGCTGCACGCCCACCAGCAACAGGCCGTCGAGGGTCGAATTTGTGAACAACAAGGGGCTTTCCAACGCGCGGCTGTAAGCGTCTACCGGCACCCCGGCGTAGAATAGATTGACGCGATGACGGCGACATCGCTCCTCGATCCCGGCCAAAACGGGGCCGTAGAAGTCTCCCCCCGACGGCGGCAAACCGGGCTCGGACTTCATGAGCAGTCCTACCGTCCCAATGGAGGGTCCGGGCGCGGCTTCGGGAACGTGTAGTTCGTATCCCAGCGCTGTTGCCACTTCCAGGACACGTTTGCGCGTCTCTTCGGAGACGCCGGGCCGGTTGCGCAGCGCCAGCGAGACGGTCGCCAGCGAGAAACCGCTTTCGCGAGCAATATCAGCCAGGGTGACTTGGTCACTCACGGATGGGTGTCCCCTCAGGGTAGAAAAGACTTCCTCAAACTCTAAAACTATACACCGGTTTTATTAAAATGTCAAGCCTTTTTAGTTAAAGTTTCAATCCCAGGCAGACGTGTCCACACAAAGGAGGGGGAGCAGCAGGCCAAAGGCCGCTGCCCCCCCTCACATTGCACGACCGCAGCGTTTCAGCGCTCGGAGATGACGACGCTCTCGATCACATCGCCCACGGTGATGGACTTCACCACGTCCATGCCGGAGGTGACTTTGCCGAAGACGGTGTAGCTGCCGTCGAGCTGTGAAGTCGCAGCGAGGGTGATGTAGAACTGACTCCCGCTCGACATCCGCCGCGGGTTGCCCTGATCGGGCAGGCGCGCCATGGCCATCGAGCCTTCCTCGTGGCGCAGGCCGATTTCCGCCGGCAGCATGTAGCCGGGGCCGCCTTCCCCCGTTCCCAGGGGATCGCCACCCTGAATGACGAAGTCTGGCTCCACCCGATGGAAGGTGAGGCCATCGAAGAAGCCGGCGCGCGCCAGAAAGACGAAGTTGTTGACCGTGAGAGGGGCCGCCTGCGCGTCGAGCGTCACCTCGATGTCGCCCTTCGCCGTCTTGAGCGTGGCGACATAGGTCTTCGTGAGGTCAAGGGTCATCTCCGGCGGCTGGGTGTAGAGCTCGTACCGCGCGGCCGGCTCCTGCGGCATGGGGATGTCGGTATTGGCGGGCAGCTTCGAGACCGGCGGCGTGTCGGATTCGGTGATGCGAATGGTCACGATGCGGTCGCCGGGGACGGTCGCCGTCTCCGGATCGCGCTCCCGCAGCGAGAAAAGCACGTCCACGCCGTCAATCACGCGCCCAAAGACAGTGTGCCTGTCATCCAGCCAGGGGGTCGGCGTGAAAGTGATGAAGAACTGACTGCCATTGGTGTCCGCCCCGGCGTTCGCCATCGAGAGCACGCCAACGCGGTCGTGCGCCAGGGTGGGATCGAATTCGTCGGCGAAGGTGTAGCCCGGTCCGCCCGTCCCCGTG
>JAAZNO010000507.1 GCA_012798275.1 Chloroflexota bacterium | reverse complement strand
TGGCCCCTTCCCCCCGCGCTGCGCGGGGGGAAGGGGAACTTTTTTTTGTGGGTTTTTGCAGGCGGGCTACGCCCGCCTGCAAAACCCCACAAAAAAAAGTTCCCCTTCCCCCCGCGCAGCGCGGGGGGAAGGGGCCAGGGGATAGGGGGTAAAAATTGATTCTCAATCTTCAGCAGTCGCCAGGAAATCTTGCGCTTTTTAGTCAGTGGCGGTACCTTTGTCACGCAAGTGATTTTTTCGCTGATTCGCTGACTGCTGACCGCTGATCTCTATTTGCGAAGGAGCCTATGAGACACCGTACCTTTTTTATCCTCGTGAGCCTGTTCGTCACGCTGCTGCTCCTGGGATGCTCCCTGGAGTCCACCTACCTCGGCCTTTACATCGAAAGCCAAAGTGAGGCCCTGGATCAGCCCGCCAGCGACGATACCACGCCGGTCACCTTCATCATCGAACCGGGGCAGAGCATCGAAGTCATTGCCAACCGCCTTCAACGCGAGGGGCTGATCACCGACGCCGAGCTCTTCCGCCGCTACGTGCAATACAAAGGCCTGGACGCGGGCATCCAGGCGGGAAGCTACACCCTGAACGCCGCCATGACCATCCCCGAAATCGCACGCACCCTGCAAAACGCCGCCGCCCCCGACATCCAGGTGACGATCCCCGAGGGCAAGCGGCTCGAGGAGGTCGCCGTCCTCGTCGCGGCGGACGCGGGCATTGATCCGCAGGCGTTCCTGCAGCTGGTGCAGACCGGATGGGCGCAGAGCGACCTCGTCACGCGCTTCGACTTCCTGGCACAGATTCCGGTGACGGGCACGCTGGAAGGCTTTCTGTTCCCCGATACCTATCGGCTGCCGCAATCCCCGACCGCCAACGACCTGGTCGAGCGGATGCTGGAGAATTTCGCCCGGCAGGTGACGCCCGAAATTCAGCAGGGCTTTGCCGACCGGGGATTGAGCCTCTTCGAGGGCGTCACCCTGGCTTCCATCGTGGAACGCGAAGCGGTGTTAGACGCCGAACGCCCCGTCATCGCGGGGGTCTATCTCAACCGCCTGCGCGACGGTTGGCCCCTCGCCGCCTGCCCCACGGTCCAATACGCGCTGGGCTACCGTCCTGAGGAAGGCACGTGGTGGAAACGGGTGATCTATTTTGTGGATCTGGAGGTCGCCTCGCCGTACAACACGTACCGCACCCTGGGGCTGCCCCCCGGCCCCATCGCCAGCCCCGGCGCGGCCGCCATTCAAGCCGCCGCGTTCCCGGCGGAGACCCCGTATTATTTCTTCATGGTGGATTGCAACAAGAACGACGGCAGCCATCTGTTCGCCGAAACCGAAGCCGAACATCTGGCGCACTTCGAGATGTGCGGCGGCGCCTATACCACGAATCCCTGAGCAAGAAGCAGCTCGAACCACAAGAACGCAAAGGCTGGGGATGCTGCTATCCCCAGCCTGGCATACTCGAGCCTCATGCTGCCGCACGCCGCAAACGGAGCACCGGCAGTTCCGGCCGACAGTTGAAGCGCACCGCCGGCGCGATCAGACCAATTCCCCGGCTGACATAAACCGGCGGCGAGCCGGGAACCCACCCGCCGGCATACTTTTGCCCCTCACACGAGGGAACAATGGGCGCGCCCACCAGCGGCAACCGTACCTGTCCACCATGGGTGTGTCCTGAGAGCACCAGATCGAGACGCCCGGCGGGCAAAAGCGCGACGAAATCGGGGGTATGCACCAGCAGAATCCGCGCCTCAGCAGGCGGGATATCGGCAAGCAAGCGTGTCACCGCAGCTTGTTGCTCGCTCCAGGGACCCGGTTCCAACCCCGCCGCGTCACAGTCCAACGCGCCGGCGTCTTCGATGCCCACCAGCCAGAGAGGATCGCCTCGGGGAAAGAGCTGCACGCGGTCATTCCGCAGCACGGTGATACCCACCTCAGTGAGCCGCGCCGCGACCTCATCCGCCCCCACCCACACGTCGTGATTGCCCAGCACGGCAAAGACACCATACGGCGCCCGCAGGTCAGCGAGGATCTCTGCCACCGCGCGGCTGTAACTGGCGGATTGGCTCACGAAGTCCCCGGTAAGCACGATGAGGTCGGGGGACTGCGCGTTGGCCTGCTCCACCACACGCTGCAGATAGGCGGCGGTCACGTCAGGGCCCAAATGGAGATCGGTGAGCTGCACCAGGGTGAGGCCCTCGTGGAGCGGGGAGAGCTCCGACAGGAAGAC
>JAAZNO010000506.1 GCA_012798275.1 Chloroflexota bacterium | reverse complement strand
CATCTGGCTCTGGCCTGATTTTATGGGGGGAGGAAGACGATGTTCGATTTCAAACTCGGCAGTGATACCTCGAAGGGAGCGTCTGAAGGTCACCGGTATGACTTGATCATTGTCGGCGCGGGCCCGGCAGGGCTTTCCGCCGCGATTTACGCCGCGCGCGATAGCATCAAGACCCTGGTGATCGAGAAATCGGCCGCCGGTGGCCTGGCGGCGACGACGGGGCGCATCGAAAACTACCCTGGCTTCCCTGAGGGGATCGGTGGCTCTGAACTGATGGAGCGGTTCCAACGGCAGGCGACCCGTTTTGGGGCGGAACTCCTTGAATTTGAGGAGGTGACCCGCGTTGAGCCGGTGCGCAAGGGGCTGCTGCGCGTGCACACCGCTGCTGACGACGTCTTTGAGGCGAGGCTGGTCATGCTCGCGCTGGGCAGCAAACCCAAGAAGCTGCACGTGCCCGGTGAAGAGACGTTCTATGGCCGTGGGCTTTGTTACTGCGCGACCTGCGATGGCCCGCTTTTCCGGGGCAAGGACGTGGTCGTGATCGGCGCGGGCAATTCCGGCCTCCAGGAAGGCTTGAATTTACTTGGCTACACCCGCAGCGTCACCTTCATCGAATTTTTGCCGTATTCCATCGCCGAGAAGATCCTCCAGGAGCGGACGATGAAGCATCCCCGCAGTACGTTCTACTTCAACCACCAGGTGCTGGAGATCAAGGGCGACAAGATGGTCACCGCCGTTGTGGTAAAGGATCGCGCGACCGGCGAGGTCAAAGAGATTCCCACCGACGGGGTTTTCATCTACGTTGGCTATAGTCCCGACACCAAATTTCTTGAGGGGATAGTCGAACGCGACTCATGGGGATACATCAAGACCGACGAGCACATGTGGACGGGTGTCGAAGGTTTGATGGCGATTGGCGATGTGCGGGCGAACAACGTGGCGCAGGTCACGGTAGCCGTGAGCGATGGCGCCAAGGCAGCGCTGGCCGCGCGGGAGTATCTGGCAAAACTGGAGGAGTGAGGATGATTCGGCACAATATCAGCGATCTCGAACGTTTGTTGCGCGTGATTTTTGGCGTTTATGCCATGTTGCTGGGTTTCTTGTTCATTTCGGGATTGGCGGGGAACCTGCTAGGCTTCCTGGGCCTGCTGCTCGCCATCACCGGGGCGATGGGCTGGAGCGGCATCTACACCCTGTTGGGGCGGGAGCTGCCCCCCGTTGTCGAGCCGGCGACGCCAGAGGTGCAGGCGGAAGCGGCGGCTGAAACGGCCGCGGCTGAGGTGCCGGAAGACGACACAGACGGGTCGAGCGCGCCGGAAGCCGGAGAGTCGTCTGAGGCGCTCGAGGCCTGAGAAGCGTCGGCAGGCCAGTTGTCCCGCACTTTCGAGGGCAGATCCGTTCAGATAAGCGACGGCGACGGCTCACCGGTTCGGCTGGGGATGGAATCCCCAGCCTGATACGAGCCAACCGCGCTGAAGCGCACTGTTTGGGGACGTATCAGCCCCGGGGGATCAGGAATTTCAATTTCTGATTCGTGAAATTCGTGTTCATTCGGGGCCATTTTCGAAGGAGGCTCTATGTTGATCAAACCTGTATCCGCAGTGGCGCTTGAGCCGACCCAACCGGGCGTGGGCATCCGCTGGCTCATCGCCGCCCAAGACGGCGCGCCTAATTTTGCCATGCGCGTGATCGAAGTCGAACCGGGGGCGACCTTTGCCCCTCATTCCCATCCCTGGGAACACGAGATCTACGTCCTTGAAGGGCAGGGAGTGTTGATGGGGCCCGGCGGTGAGCGTCCCATGTCGCCCCAACATGCTATTTTCATCCCGCCGGATGAGGAACATGGTTACCGCAATACCGGCGAACAGACATTGAAATTCATTTGCGTCATCCCAAATCCTAAATAAAGTTGGAGATACTGATGGCTACAGCAAAAGCAACGTGGATTGGACCTGGATATCGTTTCGTCGGCGAGGCCAATGACGGTCCGGCGATCATCATGGATGGCGTCACCCCGCCTGGCGGTACCCATTCCGGCCCCTCGCCGATGGAGCTGGTGTTGATGGGCGTCGCCGGCTGCAGCGGCATGGATGTCGTCTCAATTTTGGCCAAAAAGCGCCAGCCGTTCACCGGCTTGCAAATCCATGTGACCGCCGAGCGCGCGGACGAACATCCCATGATCTACACGCACATTCACCTCGAATATGTGCTTTACGGCACGGGGCTGAGTGAGGAGGCGCTGGCGCGCGCCATTGCGCTTTCGGAGGAAAAATATTGCTCCGTGATGGCGATGCTGCGTCCGACCGTGAAGATCACTAACAGCTACCGCATCGTCGAGGCACAGCCTCTGCCCGCTATGCCCGGCGATAAGGCGGGCGAGTCCTAGAGCTTCTGCGGCGGGCGCTGGGACGCAAAGGGACCGTCATGGCTCGCGGCGTGAGGACGACGCAGAGGCGGCCGCGCCTCTGGAGCTCCGCGGCTGTCCTGGTGCTGCTTGTGCTTGCCGGCTGTCGCGCGGCGCAACCGGAGGGGGCAGCCGATCTCACGCCGGCGCCGACCCCTTCCGCGACGTTCCCCCGTCCCCCCGCCGCCAGCTTCACGCTGACCACGCTTGAAGGCGACACAATCAGCCTGGAGGACTGCCGCGGCAAAGTCGTGCTGCTCAATTTCTGGGCCAGCTGGTGCCCTTCCTGCCGCTCGGAGATGGCGTCGCTGGAGTCCTATGAGCAGGCGCATCGGGAGGAGGGACTGATCGTTCTCGGCGTCAACTACGAGGAGGACGCCCCCACGGTGCGCTCCTTCATCGCGGACGCGGCGGTCACTTTTCCCATTCTTTTGGATGAGGACGGGGAAGTCGCCGCCGCGTATGGCGTCGTGGGGCTGCCGACCTCGTATTTCGTAGATTGTGAGGGGCGGATCATGGGCTTTTGGCCCGGCGCGGTCTCTGCGAGGGCGTTGGAGCAGCAGCTGACGCCGCTCCTCGCGGAATGTGGGGATTCCCCATGAGCTGACGTTCGCACGTTTCCACGTGTGCCCTACTGGAGGAGGAAGTACTGAAGGGGATGGAAGACACTCCACCAAAACCAAATGCTTTGCGTGGATTCTGGAAAGAAAACTGGCTGGTCATCCTGGTGGTGCTGGGACTGGCCCTCGCCTATCTGATATTGCACACGCCGCGTCAGGCGTTTGCCTCGACGGAAGCGCTGCAGGCGCAGCTGCGCTCCGGGCAGATCACGGTCGTGGAGTTCTACTCGAATTCCTGCAACATCTGCCTGATATCCAAGCCGAAGGTGGATCGTCTGGAGGCTGATCTCGCCGGGCGCGCGAGGGTGCTGCGCCTGGACGTGAAGGATCCCGTGGTGCAGCCCCTGGCGAACGACTGGCAGGTGTATGGCGTCCCTACATTTTTCGTCGTGGCGGGGGACGGGACGATCGTCTATGGGCGCGCGGGCGCGCCGGATACGGAGGGCATCAAGGCAGCCGTAGCGGCGTTAGCTGCGTCTCAGTAGCGTGAACAGCGCCAACCGCCGTTCAGAATTGAAAACCACCTCGCAGGGGCACGACGCGATGGTGGTAATCCTTGATGAACGCCGCGAGCTTCCGCCGCAATTTGGCCCAGGCGTCCGAATTCAGGAACGTCTGCACGGTCTCCAGGTCGTCGGCGACGAAGCCCATTGTCACCTCTGGCCAGTCGCCGTAGATGGTGTACCACGCCTCGGAGGGCTGCAGGTGGGCTTTGATCATGGATTCGGGGAATTCCTGGGTGATGAATTGCAGGTAGGACTCCTCGCGTCCCGAGCGGATGTTCCAGCTCATCAGCAGTTTGACCGGTTTGTTCATGTAGATCCCCTTCCCGGGAAGTTAATCCCTCAGCTGCTGTAAAAGCTCCTGAGCCTGCTCCGCCCAATTCTGGGGTGGATTGGCCGCCAGGCAACGCTCCAGCATCTCCCGTGCCTGCTCGACATTGCCGGTGAGCGCGTAAATGCGCCCCAGACCGAAGAGCGCTTCGGGCATCTCCGGCGCCGCGGCGACGGCCTGTTCCAGGTAAGCGGTCGCCTGGGTGATGTCGCCCTCCAGCAGATAGGCGTTCCCCATTCCCACCAGGACTTCTGCCTTGCCCGGCGCGAGTTCCAACGCGCGGGTGAACTCCGCACGGGCCAGCTCCAGCTTCTCCTGCAGCGGCGCCGCGTTCTCGTCCGCCGGCAGCGCCTGGAGCAGATATGCCGCTCCCAGCTGGTAGTGCGTGTCGGGATCATCTGGTTCCAGCGCCAGCGAGGCCTGGAACTCGGCCACGGCGGTGTCGAGGTCTTCCAGCTGGATGGCGAGCGCGCCGAGGTTGTGGTGCACGGCGGCGGCGCGGGCCGGATCCAGCTCCAGCGTGCGGTTGAAGGTCTCGCGCGCCTTTTCGTAAGCGCCGGTCTTGAAATACGCCACGCCGAGCAAGAAATGGGCCTCGGCGTTTTCCGGCTCTTGTTTCACCGCCGCTTCCAGCGCCGTCAACGCCTCGCTGACCTGCCCGGCGTCAAGCTGCGCCTTGATAGCTTCGAGATCCACCGGTTGCGCCGGTTCCGGCGTGCCACAGCCGGCGAGCAACAGCACCATCAGCATGATCACTCCGCTTGACAGGTATCGCCTGAACATTGTTGGGCCTCCTTAAGTTGGGCCAGGATTACGCACCATTGCCTTTCTGCGGCTCCAGGAGGATGATCTGGGTCTCTTCGGGGATGGCTCCAGCGACCACTTTGAGGCTGCTTTGCGTCTCTGGATTGGTGACGCCCATTTCCTTGAGAAAACGGCTGACGGGGTGTCGCTCTATCCGCAGATCGGACGTCTTGTAATTCATGGGGATGACAATATTGGGCTCGATCAGGCTGACGACCTCCGCTGCCATGGAGGGGGCCAGCCCGTCGGGAACGCCCACGGGGATCAGCAGCACATGCACGGTTCCCAGGCCCTCGATGCGCGATTGACTGGGAACATGCCCCAGCTCGCCGAGATGACAGACGGTGAGCGCGCCGAGGTCGAACGTGTAGATGATGTTCTCGCCGCGTTCGGCGCCCTTTTGCCGGTCGCGGTAGGAAGGGATCGCGGTGATGAACAGCCCGCCGATTTCGTATTCGCCTGGACTGGCGAGCGTGCGCGTAGGGCCGCGGAAGCGGGGCCAGGAAATCTCGCGGGGATCATCCAGTGGCTGGCTGAGGGTGACGATCTCCGCACGCGCGCGCGGCAGCGTGTAGCCGCTTGCCTCTTCGTCGAAGGGATCGGTGATGACGGCGGGATAGCTGCGTTCGACGAGGCGAAAACAGCCCAGACCATACCAGGTGATTTCCATCTAGGGCTCCTCAGAAAATGGGCCCCGAATGAACACGAATTTCACGAATCAGATCAGAAATTCCTTGCCCTTCGGGGCTGATATGTCTTCCTCAGAAAATCAGCGAGTCAGTAAGTCACTTACGTTCCCACCTTCACACGTGAACACGTTCCCACAGCTGCAGCAGCCCTGATTATACTCAAAGGCAGGGAAATGGGAAATGGCACGGAGGCGCATCACGGCGCGGCTTCGAGTTTGCGGTGCAGGCGCGCTTCGCGATGCCGCAATTCGGCGAGGGTTTGCTCGCGGACGAAACCGCGCGGCAGGGCGGCGGCGCGGTCGAGCGCGCGCCCGGTCTCCTGGAGGGCGGCGGCGATGTCGTGCCGGACCCATTCGAAGGCCTTCGCGCGTTCGATCAGCGGCTCGATGGCACGGGGGAGGCGCTCAGCCCAGGCCTCCCACAGTTCAAGCGCCGCGTCCCACTCGCCGGCCTGCTTGCGGCGCAGCGCCAACAGTTCCCACAGGTGCGCGGCTACTTCCGGCGGGAGGGTGTCCGCCTCGAGCGCGCGATTCCAGGCGGCCTCGGCTTCGGCGGTGCAACCGGCGCGCTCGTAGAGCCGGCCGAGCCCGACCCATTCGGCGGCTCCCAGCTGCAGGGTGTCGGGCGACTGTAGCCGCCGCGCACAATGGATGAGCAGCGTCACCAGGCTCAGGACGTCTATCTCGTTGTGATAAAAGATGCGGTGAATCTCGTCCGTGCGTCCCGTGAGGAGATAATCGCGGTAGGCGGCGGGGATCAGCCAGGAGGGGAGGTCTGTTTCGGCGCGGTGGAGGCCCAGCAGCTCCGCTTCCAAAATCCCCAGCCGGCGCGAGGGGAGATGGTCGCGCCACAGGAGCC
This sequence comes from Chloroflexota bacterium, assembly GCA_012798275.1. Taxonomy (GTDB): domain Bacteria; phylum Chloroflexota; class Anaerolineae; order B4-G1; family SLSP01; genus JAAZNO01. The sequence continues at coordinate 1,165 of JAAZNO010000506.1, read as the reverse complement.
GCGCGATGGGGAGCAGGTCCAGATGGGGGAGCGCGCGCCAGTGCAACGGCATCCGCTGCAAGATGAAGCGACTCTCCAGCAGCGGCAGATCGAAGCCGGTGCCGTTGAAGGTGACCAGGCCCGTCACGCCGCGCAGCAATTCGGTGATGTAGTGCAGCACGGCGGGCTCCTCAGCGGGATCGCGCAGGAAGACCAGGTGCAGTGTGACGCCGTCGCCCTCCCAGATCCCGATGCCGGTGAGGAAGATCAGCGTGCCCGCGCCGCCCGCCAATCCTGTGGTCTCGGTGTCGAGGAAGGCGGGGCGCGCGCCGAGATCGTCTCCGCCGAGTAGGCTGAGCGCTCGAGGCTCGAGGCTGCTCAGCTCACCCAGCCGATACGCGCCGTGATAGTGGTCGGCGGGATACTGCCGCTGCCAGACCCAGGCAGGGCCCTGCAGTGTCATCACCGTGACCCCCGGCAGCGGCTCGAGGGTAGAGGGGGACGGCGGCGCTGTGGGGTGCGGCGCTGCCGGCACCGCCGGCTTGAGGTTCTGCATCCCCTTAACGACGCCGAGGCGGCGTAGTTTGCGCTGTAAGCTGTCATCCATGCCCGGTATGATACCACAAAAGCGCAGGTTGTGAGCCGGGGGTCTTGTCAAATCATGGGTCTGTGGTATAATTTTTCTCGTTGAAGCAAGATGCGGGTATAGTTCAGTGGTAGAACGCTTGCTTCCCAAGCAAGATGTCAAGGGTTCGAATCCCTTTACCCGCTCAACCGTCTGGCGTTCCCACGCCGGACGGTTTTTTTTGTTCGAGTTTGACCGCTTCCCACGTTTTCCCATTGACAGCGCTCGAAATGCGCTTATAATGAGACATGGGAGCGCTCCCGCGATAGGGCGGCGATGTCAGAGCCAGCGTAAAGGGCGTCGCAGGCGTTTCCTGCTCGAAAAGACCCGTGCTGCAGGAGGCTGGAATATGGCGACATTGGAAGAGATTGCCCGTCTGAGCGGCGTTTCGCGTTCGACGGTGTCCCGGGTCATCAACAACGATCCGCATGTGAGCGAGGAGACCCGCGCGCGCGTTCTGGAAGTGGTGGTGCGGCTCAACTATCAGCCCAACGCCATCGCTCGCAGTCTGGCCGCCGGCAAGACGCACGTCCTGGGCCTGATCATCCCCAAGCGGGTGGT
>JAAZNO010000505.1 GCA_012798275.1 Chloroflexota bacterium | reverse complement strand
GACACGGCCACGGCCAGCCGGATTTCCGGCGCCGCAGCCCCTTCCGCGTTGGCGCCTGGCACTAAATTCCCAGTGCGTTGCGCGCCTCTTGCTCCATCATGTCCGGCTTCCACATCTCGCGCCCCAAGACCACCTCCACACTCTTGCCGCTGGCTTCGCTGGCGCGCTCCTGGACCTGCTGGACCATGAACGACGCCATGGGGCACATCGGCGAAGTGAGGATCATGGTGATGATCACTGTATCGTCGGTTATCTCGATGTTGCGAATCAGGCCCAGCGCCATGACATCCAGGCCGATCTCGAAATCAATCACATCGCGCAAGGCGCTTTGAATCTTCTCGACTTCACTCTGCATGATAGTTCTCCTCGGAAAATGGCCCCGAATGGGCACGAATTTCACGAATCAGATCAGAAATTCCTTACCCCGGGGCTGCTACGTCCTCAAACACCGCGCTTCAGCGCGGTTGGCTCATGTCAGGCTGGGGATTCCATCCCCAGCCGACCCGTGAGCTGTTGCAGCCTCTGCTCACGGGCTATGGCTCACAGGGTAACTGTTCAGCCACTGACTGAAAAACGGAAGATTCCCTGGCGACTGTTGAAGATAGAGAATCAATTTTGCCCCCTATTCCCTGGCCCCTTCCCCCCGCGCTCGCGGGGGGAAGGGGAACTTTTTTTGTGGGGTTTTGCAGGCGGGCGTAGCCCGCCTGCAAAACCCCCTATTTTTTTGCCGGGGGCAGGGGAAGGGGCAAAAGCTACAGATTACCAAGGTTCATCCATCGCCGTCGAGCTACCTGACGCCAGGCTGAACAATGACCGCACATTTTCATCCTTGAATGATGTGAGCCAGCACCTGGCGTCTCCTCGGAAAATAGAGTCCGTGCCCACGTGCTCAGGTGCCCACGCTCACACCTTCACACTTCACTACAGGATTATTCCACCGCGGGGCGAGTCCCACACACCGGGCATGTCGGATTACGGGGAATCTCCACGGTATCGAAACTTTGCGTCAGGCCCTCCCATAGCAGGAGGCGATTTGTCAGCGGGGTTCCCTTCCCCAGCAGCACTTTGAGCGCTTCCAGCGCTTGCAGCGAGCCGATCACCCCCGCTGTCGCCCCCATCACCCCCAGTTCAGCCGGCGTGGGATAGGTCCCCAGCTTCGGCAGGACCGGGAACACGCAGCGCCGGCACGCACAGCCCGGCAATACCGTCCCCATCTGCCCCTCGAAACGCTGCACCGCGCCCCACACCAGCGGAATCTGCGCCTCCACACACAGCGAGTTCAGCAGATCCTTCGTCTCCAGATTGTCGCTTGCGTCCACCACCAGGTCGAACTGCCGGACCAGGGCGGGACCGTTATCCACCAACACCCGCTCCTCGTAGGGAATCGCGCGCACATCTGGGTTCAACGCCCGCAAGCGCCGCACCGCCGCCAGTACCTTGCTGCGATCCAGGTCCTCGGTCTCGTAGAGGATTTGGCGATTCAAGTTGGAAAGCGACACCTTGTCGCTATCGGCGACGCCCAACGTGCCCACGCCCGCCGCCGCCAGGTAGAGCAGCACAGGCGATCCCAAACCGCCGCATCCCACTACCAGCACGCGCGCGCGGCGCAACCGCATTTGCCCTTCGATCCCAACTTCCGGGATGACGATCTGTCGGCTGTAACGTTCTTCCATGCTCACCTCAAAGTCTTCACGCCTGTTGGAGCTATTTTAACACCGATGGGGAGAAAGCAAATCCCACCCCCTCAAGAAATATCGCAAATTATCCCAACTTATCCCAAATACTCTTGACAATATAGAACATCTATTCTATAATGAGATCAAGAACAAACGTTCTATTTCCTCAGAGGTGAGTACAGAGATGTCACGGATGTTACGCCAATACCTGGAAACTCAGGCCGATCAGGTCGAGGCCGTCCTCCTGGCGCACCATGCGCCGGGCAGGGTCACCGGCGGGACCGTCGGCCCGCGCCTCATCCGCTTCGCGCTGGATCCCGCCCCGAGCACCCGCTTCACTGCCGTGCGGGGGCTGGCAGAAGACCTGGCCGTGGCGCTGAAGGTCAGCTCCCTGCGCATTGATCGCACCGATCAGGGCATCATCCTCGAATTTCCCAATCCCGAACCCCGCCCCGTCACGTTCACCGGCCTCTGGCCCGAGGTGGAACCACTGCCGCCCGCGACGGCGCTGCTGGGCCTCACCGACGCTGGCGCCCCGCTCCTGGCGCGGCTTTCTTCCCCGGAGGTGGCGCACGTGCTCGTCGCCGGGACGACCGGCTCTGGCAAAACCGCGCTCCTGCGGACCATGGCGACCTCCCTGGCCCTGGCGAACGCGCCGGAGACCTTGCGGCTGCTCTGCCTCGATCCCAAGGGCCGCGCCTTCCGCGCGCTGACGGCGGCGCCCCATCTCACGCGCCCGCCCGTGGTGGAAATCGCGGAGGCCATTGAAGCGCTCCAATCGCTGGTGCGACTGATGGAGATGCGGGATCAGAAGGGCGAGCAGCAGCCCCGCATCGTCGTCTTCATTGATGAAATGGCGGATTTAATCATCCAGGACGAGCGACGCAACGGCCATGTTTCTGTGGAGACCCTGCTGACGCGCTTGGCGCAGCGTGGCCGGGAAGCGGGGATTCACCTCATAGCGGCCACGCAACGACCCTCCGCCGCCGTGCTGAGCGGGGTGCTGCGCGCGAATTTCCCGCTGCGCCTGGTGGGGAAGGTCGTCTCGGCGGAGGACGCGCGACTCGCTTCAGGGCGCGCACAGACGGACGCCCATCTGCTGAACGGCCGGGGCGACTTCATCGCCGTCGGGGGCAGCGCCCTGCCGATCCGGTTCCAGGTGGCCTACCTCGGCGAGCGCGAGGCGCAGGAAGAACTCGCCGCGCTCAAGACCAAAAGCACAAATTGAAGGTCGGAAGTTGAAAATCAGGAGCTGAAAGTCTGGAATTGAAGGTCAAGAGTTGAGAATCGGAGGTTGAAATGGAACGAGAGAGTCTGGGAACGCGCTTCAAGCGGTTTTTGTTGCTCGTGGTGATTCTGGCCGTCGTGGTCTTCATCGTCGTGGTGACGCAGCGGCTCAGCGATGACGCCCTGGCCCTGTTGGTAGGACTGGCTGCCGGACTGGCCGCCATGACCCCGGCGCTGGTCCTGCTCGGCACGCTCTGGCGGCGGCAGGAACAGCGG
>JAAZNO010000504.1 GCA_012798275.1 Chloroflexota bacterium | reverse complement strand
GTCATACGCGCCTATCCATGAGCGTGCGCGATTGACAGCCTGAACGGCTGAGTTTTCCACGGGGGTTGCGTTGGTGAAGGCTGACGCAGCCCCCTTTCTCGTCTGCATACTCGATACAACGACATCATCCTTTGCAAATTCAGAAAGCCAGGAGCGCGCGGGCAACCGTCCTCTGTTACAGTTTGACAGGCCGCGGAAGGGCTTATAATGAATGGCATTTACCCAAGCGAGCAGCAAAAGACAAAATCTCAACACGAGAGGAGCCTTACCCATGGAAGTCACTCCCGAACTCCAAAAACAACTCCTGGCCTGGCAACAGATGGAGATCAACGGCGTGCACCTCTACCGCCTGTTGGCCCAAAGGACCAGGGAGCCCGAAAATCGGCGCGTGATCGAGGAAATCGCCAAAGCGGAACAACGCCACTACGCCCTCTGGCGGCGTTACACCCACACCGACGTGAAGCCCCAACGGCGCCTCATCACGCGCTTTTCCCTTCTCACCCGCATTTTCGGCTTCACCTTCGCGATCAGATTGCTGGAACAAGGCGAGGCGCAGTCGCAAGCCAGTTACCACCGTTTGATCGAGCAAATTCCCGAAGCGGCCGCCGTGATGCGGGAGGAGGAGGCGCACGAGGAGGTCTTCATCGGCATGTTGGATGAAGAACGGTTGCGCTACGTCGGCTCGATGGTGCTCGGCCTGAACGATGCGCTCGTGGAGCTGACCGGCGCGCTGGCAGGCTTCACCCTGGCCCTACAAAACACCGCGCTCATCGCCCTCACGGGCCTGATCACCGGCATCGCTGCAGCGCTCTCCATGGCGACCTCAGAATATCTCTCCACCAAAGCCGAGGAAGATAACGAGACCCAAAACCCCTTACGAGCCGCGCTGTACACGGGAGGCGCGTACCTGATCACCGTGTTTGCCCTCATCGCGCCGTACCTGATCCTGAAAAATTTCTACGTCTGTCTCGCGGTGACGCTGGCCATTGCCATTCTCATCATCGCCATCTTCAACTACTACCTGGCGGTGGCGAGAGGACAATCGTTCAAACAGCGCTTCCTGGAGATGGCCGGCATCAGCCTGGGGGTCGCCGCGCTCAGCTTCTTCATCGGCTGGTTGGCGCGGCTCTTCCTGGGAGTAGAGATCTAACCGCCGCACCCGCAGAATGGATCTCAGTATCACTCCCCGTCAGAATGCGGGGAGTGATACTGTATGACAGCGTATTTTAGCACTCTCCCCTCGAGAGCGCTTGACAAAATTCTAAGCCGTGGTAAGATATCCTCCGAATTTAGCACTCAAACTCATGGAGTGCTAACAAATGGCCCTGGAAGTACAACATCAAACAAAGATGGAGGTAAGTGAATATGGTTAAGATTCGACCCCTGGGTGATCGTGTCGTTGTTGAGCCGATCGAAGAGGATGAGATGACCTTCGCCGGCGGCCAGCTCGTGTTGCCCGACACGGCCAAGGAAAAGCCCCAACAGGGCAAAGTGCTGGCGGTAGGCCCCGACATCGAGGTCAAGGACGATGACGGCAACATCATCGGTGTGCAGCCGGGCGACATCGTCATCTACGCCAAGTACGGCGGCACGCAATTCAAGACCCGCGAGGGCCAGAAACTGCTCATCCTCCGCGAGGATGACCTGCTGGGCGTGCTGGAAGACTAGTCGCAGCGTTGCGCAATCCCAACGACAAGGAGAAAGAAACTATGGCTAAGCAATTGGTTTTCGGCAGCGAGGCGCGCGCTTCGCTCAAACGCGGTATGGACACTCTGGCAGAAGCCGTCGTCACCACGCTCGGTCCCAAGGGCCGCAATGTGGCGCTTGACAAGAAGTGGGGTGCTCCCACCATCACGCATGATGGCGTGACCGTCGCTAAGGAAATTGAGCTGAAAGACAGCTTCGAGAACATGGGCGCGCAGCTGCTCAAGGAAGCCGCCACCAAGACGAACGACATCGCGGGCGATGGGACCACCACGGCCACGCTGTTGGCGCACGTGCTGATCGAGGAAGGGATGAAGAATGTGGCCGCCGGCGCCAATCCCATGCTGCTCAAGCGGGGGCTGCTGGCTGCGGCCGAGCGCGTGGCCGACGCCATCAAGGAACAGGCCGTTGAGGTCGTGACCAAGGAAGACATCGCCAACGTCGCCGCCATCTCCGCGCAGGATCGCGAGATCGGCGAGCTCCTCGCCGAAGTGATGGACAAGGTCGG
>JAAZNO010000503.1 GCA_012798275.1 Chloroflexota bacterium | reverse complement strand
TGCCGGGGCGGCGCTGATCATTGCCGGCGGGCTGTACGGCTCGTGGTCGCGTGGCGCGTGGATGGGGTTCGGCGCGGCGCTCGCGCTCATGGCGGCGTGGCTGCCCCGGCGCGGCGGGTGGGGGATCGCTCTCCTCGTGGTGATCGTGGTTGCGGGCGGGCTGCTCGCTGCGGCGGAAGCTCTCCCCGCGGCGGTGGTGGCGCGGCTGACCGATTTCCTCGCTTATGTGCGCTTCGAGGACGTGCGCGGGGTCGGCGTCAACGACGCCAATTATGCCGTGATGGAGCGGATGGCGCACTGGCAGGCGGCGCTGGGAATGTGGGAATCCCATTTCTGGACCGGGGTGGGCATCGGCAATTACGAGGCGGCATATCCCCAATTCCGCCTGGTGAACTGGCCTTACGCCTTGGGACACGCGCACAATTTTTACCTCAACCTGCTGGCCGAAACCGGCGTGATCGGGTTGGGCGCTTATCTCCTGTTGCTGGCGGTGATCTACCTGCGGCTGTGGCAGGCGGCGCGACGGCTTTCCGGCTGGCCCCGGGGCCTGGCGCTAGGTCTGGCCGGCGCCTGGACCCAGATTAACGTTCACAACCTGGTGGATAACGTCTACGTCAACAACGTGCATCTGTACGTCGGCGTGCTGCTCGCGTTGACGGCCTGGCTGACGTATCTGACGCTGGATCGCACTCGCGCCGGAGCCGCTAGTTGAAGCGCTCCGCCATTTGCGGCGCTACGGTTTGGAGCAGGTTGGAAATCTGGATCAGGTTGTCCGGTGCGATTTCTTCCCGTTCCAGCAGGTTGCGGAGTGCGGCCGCGGCGCGAGCTCCCTGGGGCGTGGCTTCCAGGCGCGCGAAGAACGCCTCCTGGGTGTGGTTGAGTGTCGCGCTGACGAACTCGTCTAACGGCACATTCGCTTCGCGTAGCCAGCCGGTGATCTGGAAGAAAGTTGTGGCGGGAATTCCCAACCGTTCCAGCTGCGGGAGCACATACTCGTAGAACAGCTGCGTCTCGGTGAACTGTCGCTCGCCGGCGCGGACCTGCTCCGTCTCTTTCCACAGATTACGGCCCTTGATCAGCCCTTCGATGATGTTGTGGACGAGCTCGGTGCCGCCCCAGCCGATGACGCCGGCCGTGAGGAGCCAATCCAGCGCGCTGCCGATGGTGAAATGATCGAAGATACCGCCGATCCCCCAATGGAACAGCTCCATGTTGGCGAAGAGCACGTCCAGCCCCAACAGGCGGAAAAAGCGCGCGTCAGTCAATCCTACCGCGATGAAGGCGATTGCCGTTCCCAACCAGTAGGAGCGCCGCATTTTGAACAACACATACGCGCTCTCCTTGGGATTGGCGACGCCCTTCTTGTTCGGCCAGACGCCCGGCTGTTCGTAGCGGTTCCAGTACATTTCCACGAGCCGCTCCGTGCTGGTAGCGATCGCCACAATCGGAGCTAACATGCTCCAGAGGGCGTCTTGACCCGCAGTGCCGCCTTCCCCTTGGGCGAGCACTACCGATGTCGAGGCCAGCAACAGGAGGCCCACCCAGAATAAAACCGCCAGTGAACGCAGTGAACGTTTCATGGTCCTGGCTCCTTTCTGTTCGGGATGCTGAAACTAATTCAGAATTTGGTGTCTATCCGATTTGAATGCTTGCTATAGGAGGTCAACTTTGAATCAACCGGTCATGGTAGTCCATGGAGGCGCCTGGCACATTCCTCCTCCATTGCGCGAGGCCCATCGCGAAGGCTGCCGGAGGGCGGCGCTGACGGGATGGAACGTGCTCGCTGCCGGCGGCGCGGCCCTCGATGCGGTGGAGGCGGCGGTGCGCGTCCTGGAAGACGATCCGACTTACGACGCCGGGCGCGGCAGTCACTGTAATCTTCAGGGCGAGGTAGAATTGGACGCGCTCATCATGGATGGGCGCACCCTCGAGTTAGGGAGCGTCGCGGCGGTGAAGCGCGTGCGCCATCCTATCACCCTGGCGCGGCGCGTCATGGAATCGGGCGAGCACGCTTTCGTCGTGGGCGCGGGCGCTGAAGCCTGGGCGGAAGCTCTGGGCGTCCCGCTTTGTGATCCGGCGGACTTGCTCGCGCCGTCGTCCGCCATTGCTGGCGATGACTGGACTCCCCCCGGAATGCGGCTGCCTGCTGACACGGTTGGCGCTGTCGCCCTGGATCTGGCCGGGAATCTCGCCGTAGGCACCTCGACGGGCGGCACGCCCAACAAACGTCCCGGCCGGGTGGGAGACACCCCGCTGGTCGGCTGTGGCGCTTACGCCGACAACGCGACCGGCGCCGCCGCTGCGACGGGTTGGGGAGAACGACTGATGCGCCTCGTGCTGAGCAAATCCGCCTGTGATCTGTTGGCGCAGGGAGAGGCGCCGCAGGCGGTTGCCGAACGCCTGATCCGTCAGCTCGAACAGCGCGTTGCCGGTTATGGCGGCCTCATTATCGTAGACCGCCAGGGGCGTGTGGGGCTGGCCCACAACACGCCCCATCTTTCTTTTGCGATCGTGCGCCCTGGCCCGGAGGTGCTCGCGGGGATTGAATTCCCCACGGCTGAGAGCGAAACCCATCGCCTGCCGCCAGCGTATTGACCGACCAGAGCTGCGGCGTGGGTCACATGCCCCGCACACGTTTCCCCAGTTGCGCCAGGCGGCTTGCCATCAAGTACTCCGGCACCTGAAATGCCTCGCTGATCTGTTGGAGATTTACCAACGGACGACGGGTATATTTCAGCACCCATTCGGTAGGGGTCAGGAGCACCGTGGCGAAGTACTGAGCGGCCTCGTTGGTGTAGGGCAGCATCCCGCCGTCTTCGTTTTTCTGCCGGCACAGTTCGCGATAGAGCAGTCGCGCGATGGCGACGCGGTACTCGTAGCGGTGCTCTCCCATGCCGAACACGAGTGAGAGATCGGTGATGTCAATCGCCGGCAGGAATTCCCGCGGCGGGTGTTGCAAGATCGTCTCGATGGGCACGGGCGGCTCATTGAACTTGTAGGTGTTCAGGATTTGCCGCGCCAGCACCTCCAGGCGCTCGGTAGGGATGGGCTCAGGGGCAGTCGGCACTTACTCTTCCTCCAACACGTTGCGGAATTCTTCAAAGGGGATGGCGGTGAGGGTCTCTGTCGTGCCCATTCCCAGGGAATGGATCAGCAGCGCGATCTTCGCGGCCTCGGTGGCGTCAGGGACGTCAAAAATATGCAGGAAATCGTACCCGCCCAACAAAACGTAGCTGGCGAGGCGCCTGGCTTGAGGAAAATCCTCGGCGACACGCTGGTCCAGCTCCTCATCCAGCTGCCCCAGGGACTTTACTTCACCGGGGAAATGCAGCGACAGCTTGCACAACATCACAAAAGTAGCCATCTCGGTCCTCCTCTCTCGAAAAATTGGCAAATCTCAACATCATTTGCATGACAAAGATAACGCGACCTTCAGGTCAAGTCCGCTCGAATTGCGACGCCAGCTGTTCTACGGAGATTTGCAAGATGGTGGGACGTCCATGTGGACAGGTACGGGGATTGCGACACTGTTCCAGCTGGTAGATGAGCGTCTCCATCTCCTCGCGGTTGAGGATCTGCCCGGCTTTGATCGCCGCGCGTTTGCAGATGCGACGTATCACTTGCGCTTCCAGGCTCTCGCGTACCGGCGAATGGTCAAGCTCCGCGGCGGCGATGTCGGCGAGCAGGTCTCCGGGGGCGACCTGCGCCAGCAGCGCCGGGATCGCCCGCACCAGGAAACTGTTGGGGCCAAAAGGCTCCACCGTCAGTCCCAGCTCCGTCAGGGTGGGCAGGCGCTCTTCGAGCCGGGCGGCGTCCTCGGCGGGCAGCGTCACATTCACCGGTTCGAGCAGCGGTTGCGAGGGCACTGCGCCTTCAGCCCACGCGCCGAGCAATTGCTCGTAGAGCACCCGTTCATGTGCGGCGTGTTGATCAATCAGATACAGGCCGTCGGGGCCTTCGGCGATGATGAAGGTAGTCACCGCTTGCCCGATGACGCGAAGGGGCGGCAGTTTCGCGGCGGCGGGATTCTCCAGAGCCCGGTCGCTGTGGCTGTAGGACGTCGGCGCTGTAGCTTCCGTGGTGTCTGGCGGCCGGCGCTCCAGGGGCGTGAACTGCGACGCTGGCCGCAGCTGCGCCAGGTCCGCCCAGAGCGCATTTTGGGTGACCTCGCGTTCAGGGGACGAGGGGATCTCACCTTCCGGCGCGGCAGCGGCGCTGGCTGCCGGCGGCTGCCACGCAGCGGCGACCGGTGCCTCGTGGATCACGGTCGCGCGCACCGCTCGCTGGACCGCGCGAAAGACGGCGTCGGGATCGCGGAAGCGCACTTCGGTTTTTGCCGGGTGCACGTTCACATCCACGTCTTCCGTCGGAATTTCGAGCAGCAGAAAGGCGACCGGATAGCGATTCACCGGCAGCAGCGTGTGATAGGCCTGGATGACCGCGTAGGTGAGCCGCATGTCCTCGATCCATCGTCCATTCACAAACAGCGTGATGTAGCCGCGATTGGAGCGATGCACCGTCGTCGGCCCGATGTAGCCATACACGCGCAACGTCCCGTCCGCCGACCATTCCGGCGCGATCTCCAGCAGGCTGTCGCCCAGATCGGGCCCGTAAACCTGTTGCAATGCCTCGCGCTGTGCTCCGTTGCCGGTCGTACGGAACACCTCTTGCCCATCGTGGAGCACGGTAAACGCCACGCGGGGATAGGCGACGGCGTAACGGGTAAGGAAAGCGTCAATGTGGCGACGTTCTGTGCGGGGGCTTTGAAGGAATTTGCGACGCGCGGGGACATTGTAGAACAGCTCCTCGACGCGCATCTCGGTGCCGGGGGGCCAGCCGATCGCGTGTTGGGCGATGACTTCGCCGCCTGCGATCCGCAGCTGCGTGCCGGTGAGCTCCTCCCGGTGATGGGTGCTGCAGGTCAGCTGGCTCACCGAGGCGATGCTGGCGAGAGCTTCGCCGCGGAATCCCAGGGTGAGGATATTGAAGAGCTCCTCCGCGCTGGAGATCTTGCTGGTCGCGTGTCGTCGGAAAGCGAGCATCACTTCTGCCGCCGGTATGCCTTCCCCGTTGTCGCTCACGCGCAGCAGCTTGTGCCCGCCTTCGAGCGTTTCGACCTCGATGCGGGTAGCGCCGGCGTCGAGGCTGTTTTCCACCAGTTCCTTCACCACCGAGGCGGGACGTTCGACGACCTCGCCTGCCGCGATGCGTGCGGCCACATCTTCTGGCAATAGCTGAATCGGCATGGATCCTCCTGCACCTTCATTGTAGTCTCACCCTCCAAAAACTGCAAGGCTGAGGTACAGTTGACAGAAATGTCTTTCTGTGTAGAATTCATATAAATGCTTCTTTATCAAAGGATGGTTTATATATGACAGTTCGCCCTTCAACTGCAGGTGACATGGCGCCGACAGTGCGGCGGCTTTCCCGGGATTTCCAGGCGCTGCGAGCGGTCGTGCGCCTGCGGATTCTGGCTGCGCTGGCTGTGGGAGAATCCAATGTCGCCGATTTGGGTGCAGCGCTGCGTATCAGTCAGCCCTTGCTTTCCTGGCATCTCAAGGAGCTGCGGCTGGCGGGTTTTGTGGAGTCGCAGCGCGTGGGGCGCGAGGTGCTGTATCGGCTGGCGCCGGAGCGCTTTCGGGAGCTGCGGGCAGATTTGGAGGCGTTGGTGGGGTTTTCGATCGCTGACACGCCCTCGCAGGCGGCGTCAATTTTACCTGAAGAGGTCGAGGCATGAGTCAGACAGAAGCAGAACGCTTTGAATCGTTGACGGATTGGGCGCGGACGAAGGCATCGGTCATCACCTATCCCATCGCCCGGGTGTTGCACCGCTGGGGTTTTCACCCGAATACCATCACATTGCTGGGACTGGGATTGACGGTGGGGGTGAGCGTTGTGGTGGGACTGGGCTACACGCGACTTGGCGGCGTGCTGCTGCTGCTGGCCTCTTCGTTGGATGCGTTGGACGGGGCCCTGGCGCGGGTGGGGGGGGAGCGCAGCCGCTTTGGTGCTTTCCTCGATTCTACCCTCGATCGCATTTCCGAGGGGGCTTTGATGTGTGGGCTGCTCGTCGCGTTATATCCGCGCGGTTCGGCCCTGGAAGTGTATTTGATTTTCGCCACGCTGTTGGGTTCCCAGCTGGTGAGCTACACGCGCGCGCGGGCTGAGGGGGTGGGCTACACTTGCAAGACGGGGTTGCTCACTCGCGTTGAGCGCGTCCTCCTGCTGGGCGTCGGCCTGATCTTCAATTGGATTCGCCCCGTGTTGATTTTGCTGGCGGTGCTGTCGTGGTTCACCGTCTTGCAGCGGATCTTCTACGTCTACCGCGAGGCGCGCCGGGATCCCTGAGGATGCTCATTGGCGGTAGCCGAGGTCGGCCGCGCGGGTGAAGGCGGCGTCGGCTTCGGCATGACGGTTGAGGGCGCGCAGGATCGCTCCCAGGAAATGATAGGCCTCCGCCGACTGCGCGTCATACTGAAGGGCGGTCTCCAGGGCCTCCCTCGCGGCGGTGTAGTCCCCGGCGTTGAAGTGCGCCCACCCCAGGAGGGTCCACGCCTCCGCATCCTGGGGCGCGAGTTGGACGGCGCCCTCAGCCGCATGGAGCGGCTCGCCTTCCAGCGTCAGGTTGCGGGCGAGGTAGAAGCGCGCTACGGCCTTCCAGAGGCTCACGTCGGCAGGCGCACGTTCGAGCGCGGCGGCGGTCCACGTGGGCACCCCGCCATAGGCACCCTCTGCCGCGAGGGCTGCCGCGACCGCCAGGCACGGCGCGGGATTCGCCGGATCGAGGGCCTGCGCGCGCAACAGCGCTTCCCGCGCGGTTTCCGTCTCCTGGAGTTTGAGGCGCGCCATTCCCAGCAGCAGCCAGCCGAGCGGGTCGTCGGGCGCGAGTTCCGTGGCCTGTTGATAGCGGCTCAGCGCGGCTGTCGTGTCCCCCAATTGCTCCAACGCTGCCCCCAACCAGGCCTGCGCGCGGGCGTCCTGGGGGGCGTCGGCGACGGCGCGGGAGAGGCTACAGGCGGCGAGCGCGGGTTGCTGGCGGCGCAGGAGCGCCTCGCCCAGCTGCCGGGTACAAAGTCCCGACGCGGGGCAAGCGCGCACGATCCGGCACATTTCTTCATCCAGCGTGCACAGCCCGGCGTCGGCCGCTTCGCGCTGATGGATGAAGTGCAGCGTGGCGGCGGTCAGCGCGGTCTCAGTTTCGGGAGCGCGGCCGGCCCAGGCGTCGGCGGCGACCTCGGCTTCGGCGCAGCGGCGTTGCTGCAGCAGGGCGCGGGTCAAGTGGGCGTGAGCCTGGCTTGCGTCGGGCGCGAGCTCCAGGTACTGCCGCGCGACAGTTTCGAGCGTCGCCCAATCCCCGGCCGCCGCGAGCAATTCCAGACGCAACAAGGGGTCGGCGTCGGGCAGGGACTCCAGCAGGGCCAGTCCTTCGGCGGGACGATTCCAGCGCAGGTACAGCGCCGCACGCCGTTGCCGGGAATAAGCGTCGGGCGTCAATTGGGCCTCGGCGGCCTGAAAGGCGGCATCGGCGGCGGTGAACTCGGCGGCAGCGAAATGCGCCTCCGCTTGCCGCACGCTGGCAAGGCCGGGCTGTTCTGGTGCGGAGCCGGCGACGACGAGCAACGCCAGCAGCGCCAGGATCGCGCCGCCCAGGAC
>JAAZNO010000073.1 GCA_012798275.1 Chloroflexota bacterium | reverse complement strand
TTCCCCGCACGGCATCCGGCAGCGCCAGGGCCACGGTGTACCCTCCCGCCGCCTCGGCCGCCTGCCGCAGCGCCTCGATCCACGCGGCGAGCGCTGCCGCCGACAGGCCCTCCGCCGGCTGCCCCACCCAGGCGAGGCCCATTGCCGCGTCCACCAGCAGCGGCAACCCGGCGAGCGCGCTTTCCTGCGCGCGGATGACGTCGCGCAGCGCTTTCACCGGGACCCCCGTCCGCAGCAGCGTCTCCTGCGGCGCGCCGACAAAGCTCGTCCACACGTCCGTGCCTGTGAACGTCGCGTCCACAGCCGGCCGGGGCGCGCCGGCGCGACGCAGCGTCTCGGTCAACCGTCCGGCCTCGCGCTCCACATCCTGCGGCAGCCCTTCCAGGGTGATGAGCAGCCCGGCGGGAAGGCGCGCGCCTCCCGGCAGGGCACACTCGCGGCAGGCGAGCAGGGCGGAGGCGACCAGCACGAAGGGGCGCACCTGGTCCGCCCACGCCAGCGCCTGTTGCAGGTCCTCCGCGGGCCAGCAGAGGGTCGTCTGGACGCGCGGCAGCGGCATGATGCGGAAGGTCGCCTCGGTGATGAAGCCCAGCGTGCCGTAGGAGCCGATCAGCAGTTTGGGCAGATCGTAGCCGGCGACGTTCTTTACCAGCGGGCGGCCGGCGCGCACCAGGCGTCCATCCGGCAGGACGACGGTGGCGCAGAGCAGCAGGTCGCGCACGCTGCCGTAGCGCATCCGCAGCGGGCCGTTGATATTGGCGGCGACCAGGCCGCCGATCGTCGTCCCTTCCCAGGGGCTTGCCAGGGCGGCCTGCATTCCCACCTCGCGCAACCGCGCCTGCACCTCGTGGACGGGCGTCCCCGCGCCGACGGTGATGTAGAGATCGTCGAGCGTCAGCACGCTCACGCCCCGCAGCGCCGCGCTGGAGAGGCACACGGCCCCTTGCGGCGCTGCCGTCCACGCTTTGCCGATGACGGCCGGGCGTCGCGCCGCGCTCAGCGCTGCCAGTCCCGCCGCGGCTTCCTCAGCGCTTGCCGGCGTGAAGGTGGCCGCCGCGGGCAGCTTGCACTCAGGGAGGGACACGGCAGGCAGCGGCGTCGGCAGCACCTTGCCGGGGTTCATCCGGTCGTCGGGGTCGAAGACGGCCTTGAGGTCGTGCATGGCGGTCAGCTCCGCCGGACCGTAGAGCAGTGGCATGAAGGCGCGCTTTTCGATGCCCACGCCGTGCTCGCCGGTGATGGTCCCGCCGCAGGCGACGCACAGCGTCAGGATGCGCCGCCCGGCCTCATGGATGCGGGCCATGAACGCGGGGTTCTCCGGCTCCTGGATGAGGATGAAGGGGTGCAGGTTGCCGTCTCCCGCGTGCATGACGTAGGCTACCTGCAGGTCCAGGTCCGCGCAAATCTGGTTGACCCCGGCGATGGCGTCGCCCAGGCGACTGCGGGGCACCGTCCCATCCACCAGGAAATAGGAGGGGGCGAGCCGCGCCAGCGCTCCTAACGCGCTCTTCCGTCCGTACCAGAGGCGGTCGCGCTCGGCCGCGTCCCGCGCAATCTGCAGGTCAAAGGCCTGGAAACGCTCCAGCACCGCCACGACCTCGGCCATTTGGGGATCGAGGCTCTCCGGGTAGCCGTCCACTTCCACAATCATCACCGCGCCGGCGTCGGTCGGGAGTCCCAAATGGAGGTAGTCCTCGATGATGCGGACGATTTTCTGATCCATGAGCTCCAGCGTCGCGGGGATCAGTCCCTGGGCGATGATGGCGGAGACGGCGCGCCCGGCGGTCTCGATGGAATCGAAGGCGGCGCGCAGGGTGCGCAGCGCGGGCGGGTTGCTGAGGAGGCGGATCTCGGCCTGCGTCACCACGCCCAGGGTCCCCTCGCTGCCGGTGAAAAGGCCCACGAAGTCGTATTCGGGCCTGTCGAAGGCGTGCCCGCCAAAGTGCACGGCGCGCCCGTCGGCGAGGACGACCTCCAGGCCGGTGATGTAGTTGGTGGTGACGCCGTACTTGAAGCAGTGTGGCCCGCCGGCGTTGGCCGCGATGTTGCCTCCCAGGGTTGCGGAGCGTCCGCTCGCCGGGTCGGCGGGAAAGTACAGCCCGCGCGTTTTGACGAGCTCATCAAAGGCGAGGTTGATGACGCCGGCCTGCACGGTGACGCTGCGCCCGGTCACCTCCAGGTCGGTGACGGCCTTCAGGCGTGACAATTCCAGGATCAGGCCGCCGTTTTCGGCGACGGCACCACCGGCAAGCCCGGTGCCCGCTCCCCGCGCGATGAGGGGCAGCTGCTGTTCCCGCGCCCAGGCGACAGTGGCCTGCACCTCGGCCGTATTGTGGGGGAGGATCACGGCGGTGGGCCGGCCGTGTTCCAGCGCGGCGTCGCGCTCGTAGGGGAGGCGCTCGGTCGTGTCGCTGATGACTCGCGCGGGGCCGAGGCGTTGCGCGAGCGCGCGCAGGCTGGGATCCGCCGGCGGACGCACGCGCGGCAGCAACGCGCGCTTGCTGATGGGTTTGGGTGTTGGGTGGGGCTGTGGAGCGCGCCGGGCTTCGACCGCCGCGGCGCGATAGGACAGCTCGAGAAGCTCCGCGACGTGCATGACTTTGATGGGCAAGCCGGCGCGGCGTACGCCGGAAATCAACTGCATGGCGCAGCCGACGTTGGTCACGGCGAGCACGTCCGCCCCGGTCGCGGCGATGTCGGCGATCTTGGCGTCGAGGATGGCGTTGGCCGTCTCCGCCTGCACGATGTTGTAGATGCCGGCGCTGCCGCAGCACTGATCGGGCTGGGTGAGCTCCACCAGCTCCAGCTGGGGGATGGCGCGCAGCAGGTCGCGGGGTTGGGTGATGATCTTTTGCGCATGGCGCAGGTGGCAGGAGTCGGCGTAGGTCACGCGGAGGGGGAGCGCACCCTGTGGCGGAGTGTGCAGATGGGTCGCCATGAACTCGTTGAAGTCCTGCACCAGGGCGACGAAGCGTTGGGCACGTTCGGCGTAGGCCGGATCTTCCTGGAGCATGGATGCATATTCCTTGAGCTGCGCGCCGCAGCCCCCCGCATTGTTGATGACGGCGTCGTAGTCGTCGGCGAGAAAGGCGTCAATGTTGCGTCGCGCCAGCTCGAGCGCGAGCGTCTCGTGGCCGGTGTGCAGCTGCGCCGCGCCGCAACAGGTCTGCGCGGCGGGGAAGTGCACCTCGTAGCCGTTGCGCTGCAGCACGTGGACGCTGGCGGCGTTCATGCCGGTGAGGAAGGCCTCCTGAATGCAGCCGACGAAGAAAGCGACCTTGCCGCGCTTCTCGCCCAGGGCCGGTGCCGGTTGGCGGGTTTCCAGGAAGTGGGTGTCCAGCGGCGGGAGGATGGCTTCCATGCCTTTGAGGGGCTGCGGCAGGAAGTTCAGTGTCCGCACGGCCTTCTGCAGGCCGCTCTTCTCGTAGAGCCGCATCAACCGCGCGACGGCTTTGAGCCGTCCGGTGTGGGGCATCATCTGGTAGAGGCCCAGCCACATCGCAAAACGCTCGACGGGTCCCGCGCGGCGTTGCTGTTCGAGGTCAATACGTGCGCCCTCGATCAACGCGCCGTAGGGGACGCCCGAAGGGCAGGCCGATTCGCAGGCACGGCATTCCAGACAGAGCAGCAGGTGTTCGGCGTAGGGGCCGAGGAAGGCGTCGGTGTCGAGCGCGCCCTCGGCCGCGGCCTTCATCAGCACGATGCGCCCGCGGGGGGCGTCCATCTCCGTGCCGAAGACGGCGTAGGTAGGACAGGCATCCAGGCACAGGCCGCAGTGGATGCATTGGGCCAGCATCGAACGGTATTCAGCGGTGCGCATTTTGCGAAGTTCCAGGGTCATGGGTCATCCTCATTGAAAGTAAGTGAGCGCCAGAATCGCGAATCGGCAAATCGGCCAATAGGCGATGGGTGGATTTCTTGGATGCCAGTATACTTTCCTGCCGTGAATCGTCAATTTGGGGCCGCAACGCAAACTCCAGTTGGTGA
>JAAZNO010000072.1 GCA_012798275.1 Chloroflexota bacterium | reverse complement strand
TCCGGCTTCCAGCATCCAGCATCCAGCTTTCAACGAGGAGCCTATGTGTGGAATTTTTGGCATCGTCACGAACGAAGAGCAGCCGTTAGGGCCGATTCTGGTCAACGCGGCGCATAGCCTCACCTACCGGGGATACGACTCGGTGGGCTGCGCCACCCTCCACGAGGACGGCCGCATTGATTTGCGCAAAGACGTCGGCAAGGTGGCCAGCGTCGCCGAGCGGCTCAATTTTCACGAGATGCGGGGCCAGCGCGGCATTGTGCAGCTGCGCTGGGCCACGTTCGGCGCGCCCTCGCAGGTGAATGCGCAGCCCCATCTCGATTCCGACGGCGACATGGTGGGCGCTCACAACGGCAACGTGGTCAACAACGTGGAGCTCATGGCGCAATTCACGGCCGAGGGCATGGTCGTCCGCTCGACGAACGACGGCGAGAGCTGCGTGCACGCCGTGGAGCGTTATGTCAACCAGGGCTACGGGATGCTGGAGGCCATCCGCCGGGCTTACCACGATCTGGAGGGCGATTACGCCTTCATCATCGGGCGCGTGGGCGAGGATCGGCTCTACGCCTTCAAGAAAGGCTCCGGCCTGGTGGCGGGCCTCGGGGAGGGCGCCACCTACGCCTCCTCCGACCTGCCCTCGATCCTGGCGCTCACGCGACGGGTGCTGCGCGTGCGGGATGGCGAGATCGTCGTGCTGCGGCCGGAAGGGGTGGATCTCTATCACGTCGAGGATGGACAGCCCATCAAGCGTGAGCCGGAGCTGGTGACCGAAAGCATGGATGCGGTCGCCAAGGGCGGCTATCCCCATTTCATGCTCAAGGAGATCCACGAGCAGCCCGGCGTCGCACGCGAATTGCTGCACCTCTACGACGCTTCCGGGGATGTCGCGCCGGTAGTGCGTCGGCTGCGCGAGGCACGGCATCTCTATCTCATCGGCTGCGGGACGAGCTATCACGCCTGCCTGTTGGGCGCGGTGTACATGGCGCGGCTCGCGGGGCGGCCGGCGATTCCCATCCTCGCGCCGCAGTTCGTGCCCCAGTACGCGCCGACCATCGGCTCGCAGGACGTGGGGCTGTTTGTCAGCCAGAGCGGGGAGACGAAGGACGTCCTCAACGCCTTTCACGCCGGGCAACGGCGCGGGATGGGTTCCGTGAGCCTGGTGAACGTGATCGGTTCAACGCTGATGAACGAGACCGAACACACGCTGCCCCTGGCCTGCGGCTACGAGATCAGTGTGCCGGCCACCAAGACTTTCATGAACCAGGCGCTCGCCTTCCTCTACCTGGCGCTGCGTATGGGCGGTCACCATACCGGCGTACTGACGCGGCTTCCCGAGTTGCTGGAACGCACCATCGAGGCCGTGGAAGCGCCGGTGCGCGCGCTCCAACCCCGCCTGACGGCTCACAACGACCTCTACTGCCTGGGTTATGGCCTCACCTATCCCATCGCCCTGGAGGGGGCGCTCAAACTCAAAGAGGTGACGTACGCGCACTGCGAGGGGATGCTTTCGACGGAATTCAAGCACGGCCCGCTTTCGGCAGTGGACGAAGGCTATCCCGTCATCTTCGTCGCCGGGCCGGAGGACGTGGGGCTGGCCGTGAGCGGGATCAACGAGGTGGCGGTGCGCGGCGGGCATACCATCGCCATCGCCGCGGCGGACGCGCGTCTGCAGGCCAACGCGCACACCACCCTCGCGCTGCCCGACGCCGATCCCCTGTTCACGCCGCTGCTGGCGACGCTGCCCCTGCAGCTGCTGGCGTATTACCTGGGCGTCGCCCGGGGCTATGATCCCGATTTCCCCCGCAATCTGAGCAAGACGCTGACGGTAGATTGAGCCTCGGACCCAGACGGTAGCCCCCGACAGCCAGACTCCGCGAGCGGGCGTCTGGAAGCCGTCGGGCTGAGCACGGCAATCCTTGCCAATGCTGGGGAACAAGGTATCTATCATCTATAATGAAGGGAAACGCCCTGTGCTGGCGCACACCGTGCAAGAGTGAAAATGTGAGTCGTGAGGCGTGAGTCGTGAGTAGAGATTGCGACAGCTCACCGGTTCGGCG
>JAAZNO010000502.1 GCA_012798275.1 Chloroflexota bacterium | reverse complement strand
GCTTGTCGCGGGCGCAGGCGAGAACCCTGGCCCCGTCCTGTTCACTGTAAACCTCGAAGCCCTTGCGCTGCAAGATGAGCTCGATCATCTTGAGGGTTTCGAGGTCATCATCCACGATCAAAATCCGTCGTTTCATGGCATCTCTTTCGGCGCAGCTGGTGGCGTCAAATTGATTATACGCCGAAACGCTCAGAATTTCAAGGTGCGGCGAGCAAAGTTAACCGGCTGAGTCCGAAGGTCAGGGCGGCGATGACTCCGAGGGCCAGGAGTTGATATTTTAACAGCGCGCGCATGGCGTCACTTTCCTGCGCTTCGAGGCCGACGGTGCTGCAGCCGAGCGCCACTTTTGCGGGGGCGAAGGTGGAGCCAATCCCGCCGCCGACAGTCTGCGCCGCCAGGATGAGGGGTGCGGCGAGTTTGAGCGCCAGGGCGGTGTCACGTTGCAGGGTGCCGAAAAGGGCGTTGGCGTTGGTGTTGCTGCCGGTGATGAAGGCCCCGAGCGCCCCGATGAACGGCGAGACGAGGGGGAACAGCCCTCCCGCGGCGCGTGCGAGGCCGCGGGCGAGCAGGTCAATCATGCCGGCGTATTCCATGGTCGTCGCCAGCGCCATCATCGCCACAATGCTGAGGGTGGGCGTCAGAGCGCTGCGGGTCACTTTGCGCCACACTTGCCGCCCCTGCCCTTTGGCGATCTCGCCGCGACGCCGACCGTAGAGCCAGGTGAGCAGCGAGGCATACAGCAGCAGCGCTCCGGTGTGACTGAGCAGGGAGATGCGGTTTTCCTGGACATCGGGGACAGTCCATCCGCTGCTCGTCGTGAGGGCGGGATGCTCCGGTTCCACCAGCGGCGGGACAATCTCCAGTCCGGCCTTGATTCCCTCGACGCGGGCGGCAAAGATCAGGATGAGCAAGAGCAGGTAGGGCAGCAGCGCTTTTCGCAGCAGGGCGCCTGAATGGGCGGGAAGGGTGGGGCGTTTTTGGAGGATCGCCCACCCTACTCCTACCAGCAACCCGGCGAGCGCCCCTATCATGGCGGCAATTTCATACTCTCCGGCGCGGACGGTGAGCCACTGTCCCCCCGCCATGGCGATCCCCATCAGCAGCATCGGGGCGCCGCCCTGACGCAAGGCTGTTTTCCCGCCCGCGATCCACAGCGAGGCCGCGCCGGTGATGAGGCACAACACGCCGAGGAGGAAGGCGCTCCACAGCGCCAGTTCTGCGCTGGGGACGTTGGTGACGCCCTGCAGTGTCTTGAATGAAGCGCCTAGTGAGCCGAAGGAAATGGCCCAGGTGTGTCCGACCGACGCCATCACGAACGAAGCCAGCGGCGGGAAGCCTATGCCGGCCAGCAACGGCGCGACGACCGCCACGGGCACGCCATAACCGCCCACGCTTTGCAGGAAGGAGGCGAATCCCCACGCCAGCAGCAGCGCCTGGAAGGCGCGGTGGGGAGAGATGCGGGTGAGCACCTCGCTCATGGCCTGGACTGCGCCGGCGGCTTCGGTGACGCGATAGAACAGCAGCGCTCCCCAGATGATGAAGAGCACGGTTCCGGCGAGGAAAGTGGCGCGAACGTGCGCCCACGCGAGGAGCGGGGCGTTGGCGCCGAACGCCAGCCCCGCGATGATCAGCCCGGCGAGCCAGCCTGCGACGCCGGCGCGCGCGCTGTTCCAGTGCCAGCCGAGCATCAGCGCCAGAATGAGGAGGATGGGAAAAGCGGCTAGCAGTACCGCGATCACGATGGGTCGGCTCCTTCGAGAATCAGCGAATGGCGAATGGCGAATCGGCGAGTCAGCGAATCAGCGAGTCACTACGTTCGCACGTGGGCACGTTCGCACCTTCGTACGTTCGCGTCAGTCAATTTTTCTCGTACAGCTGCGCTTTGAGGGCGAGCAGCTCGCGTCGGGTTTGGGTGTCTTCTTCCATACGGGTGCGGACCCGCTCGCAGCCATACATGACGGTGGTATGATCCCTGCCGCCGAGCCGCGCGCCGATCTGCGGCAGCGAGGCGCCGGTCTCCTCGCGCAGAAAGAACATGGCGACCTGCCGGGGGAAGACCAGGCGCTGATTGCGTCGCGGGCCT
>JAAZNO010000071.1 GCA_012798275.1 Chloroflexota bacterium | reverse complement strand
GCCGTCAAGGGCGCGCTGACCCAGATCGAGCAGGAGCTGACGGCCTTTGAGGACGTCGTCATCGCCAACCAGAACTCCCCCCAGCAGGTGGTGTTGGCCGGTCCGACGCCGGCCATCGAGGCCGTGGCCGGGGCGCTCGCCGGGAAGGGGTTCAAGGTGACGCCGTTAGACGTCTCTGCTGCCTTCCACACGCCGCTGGTCGGGCACGCCTCGGCACCCTTCGCCGCCGCTGTCCAGCGGACCCCCTTCCAGCACGCGCGCCTTTCCGTCTATTCCAACACTACCGGCGGCCCGTACCCCCAGGACCTCGAGGCCGCTAAAGAGATCCTCTCTAACCACATCCTGCACCCCGTTATCTTCAAGACCCAGATCGAACAGCTCTACGCCGCGGGGGGACGTCTCTTCGTCGAGATCGGGCCACGGAGCATCGTGACCAATCTGGTCAACGAGATCCTGGCGGACCAGCCTCACGTCGCCGTATCGCTCAACGCCAGCCGTCAGAAGTCCGCCGACCGGCAACTGCGCGATGCCGTGGTGCGTCTGCAAGTCGCCGGCCTGCCGCTGGGGGACATTGACCCCTACGCGCGCGCTTCCAAGAGTCCTATGTAACAGACATTCCTTATGACTTATATGACTTATGAAATTTTTATTATAACTTATGCATGGAGGGAACGATGGCATTCAGCGTAAAACTCAATGGCAACAACTATGTCAGCGAGAAGACGCGGGCCGCCTTCGAGCAGGCGTTGCAAGATGGTCAGCGGGTTCACCTGCCCCACCAAGAGGACGAGCCCGTCGCGGCCTCCCCAGAGGAACCGCTGGCTTTCGAGGCCGATGCCCAACCGGGAGCCTGGGATTACTCTCACGTCCTGGAAAGCCTTGAACGCGGCCTGGCCCAGTCTTATGAGCACCAGCGGCAGACGCTGCAGGTGCATGAACAGTACCTGCGTCAGCAGGGGGACTACGCTCAGATCTTCGCGCAGCTGATGCAGCAACAGAACGCGCTCTTCGCCAACGGCGACAGCACTCCAGAGCGCTTGGAGGCCGCGCTGACGGCCCTGGAGCATCTGTCTCGCAGCATTGACCAATTCCATGAGTATCAGGCCCAGACGTTGCGCGTCCACAACGAATTCCTCTCCCAGCAGGCCGCCTACGCCCAGGCCTTTATGGACTTGCTTCGAAAACAGAGCGAGGTCCTGCTGCCGGGTAATGAGATCGCCCGCCGTGCTGTCAGCGGCGCTGCAACAGCCAGGCCAGCATCTTCCTCGAACTCGCGCGGCGGCGCCGTTGAAAAACCGGCCGCCTCAAGCCAGGCCGTGCGGAGCGCCTTACGCGGCGCGGCAACGTCCGGCCCGACGTCCCCATCAGCCCCCCGCGACGCCGTCGAAAAACCGGCCATCCCGGCGGAAGCCGTGCGGAGTGCCGCAAGCGAGGCTCCCGCGCCCGGACCGGCGTCCCTGCCAGGTTCCGGGGATGCTGCGATGGAGAAACCGCCCGCCGCAGAAGCAGCCATTCCGAGCGCCATAAGCGACACTTCAATGGCCGGGCTTGTAGATCTCGGAACCCTTACCGCCGCCCTGCTGGAGATCGTCAGCGACAAGACCGGCTATCCCGCCGAGATGCTGGACCTGGGGATGGACATGGAGGCCGACCTGGGCATTGATTCCATCAAGCGCGTCGAGGTCCTCAGCGCCCTGCAAGAGCGCTACCCGGCTTTGCCCCAGATCGAGGCCCAGGATCTCGCCGAATTGCACACGTTGGGCCAGATCATGGCCTACCTGGAGCAACGGCAAGGAGACGCGACAAAAAAAGCGTGAGGCGGGCGCGGGAAGAGAAAACCGCTATCCGGCGCAGCGCGGTGACGTTGCACCCGCTGCCCGCGCCCGATGTTCTGGAATATGTCCTTGCTGGGGGACACTGCTGTCTCGTCACCGACGACGGCGGGCCCCTGAGCGCCGCCGTGGTGCAGGCCCTTGCCCGCCGGGGCTGGCCCGTGGTGTTGTGGCGCTTCCCTGATGCCATCGTCGCGCCGCAGCCGCGCACGCTGCCCTCCGACATCACGCAAGTGCAGCTGGAGGCCATGACCGAGAGCGCGTTGCAGGAGCAACTCGCTCTGATCACGGAAACCTGTGGCCCGGTCGGCGCCTTCATCCACCTGCACCCGGCCTTCGAGACCGCTGACAGCCTCTTTGACGAACGCGAGCGGGCCGTGGTCAAGCAGGTGTTCCTGCTGGCAAAACACCTGCAGCCCGCGCTCACTGGCGCAGCAGCGCGGGGCCGCGCGGCCTTCATGACCGTGACCCGCCTCGACGGCGCCCTGGGCCTCAGCGGCTCGAACGACTTCGGCGTCATCGGCGCCGGTCTGCCGGGGCTGGTCAAATCTCTGAGCCTGGAGTGGGAGGAGGTCTTCTGCCGCGCCGTGGATGTGGCCCCGATCCTCGCGGCTGAGGACGCTGCGCAGGCCGTCATTGCCGAGCTGGACGATCCCGACCGTCTGCTCGTCGAGGTGGGGCGCGGCCCCGCTGGACGGGTGACCCTGAAACGCCAGGAACCGCGCCCGGCAGCCCGCGCCCCGCAGCCTATATCCAGTACGGCGCTCTTTCTGGTGAGTGGGGGCGCCAGAGGCGTCACGGCGGAGTGCGTGACGGAGGTCGCCCGACGCTATCGCAGCGCCTTTATCCTCGTGGGACGCTCCCCCGCTCCCGACGGGCCAGAACCGGCCTGGAGCGCCGGCGCCGCCGATGAGAAAGCGCTCAAGCAGCAGGCCATGGAGCACCTCCTTGCCGCCGGCGAGCACCCCACGCCCCAGCGCGTCCAGCGCATGGTACAGGACGTGCTCTGCCGACGCGAGATCGCCGGGACGCTGCGGGCCGTGGCGGAAGTTGGCGGACGTGCCGTCTATGCCAGCGCCGACGTGACCGACGCGACGGCGCTACAAGCAGCCGTCGAGACGGCCCGCCAGGAGCTGGCGGCGGAAGGCGCCCCCTCGCGGATTACGGGGATCATTCACGGGGCCGGCGTCATCGCTGACAAACCCATCGAGCAGAAGACCGGGGCCGACTTCGAGCGCGTCCTCTCGGTCAAGGTGGAGGGGCTGCAGAACCTGCTGACGTGCGTCCCCCCCGAACAGCTGGAGCACTTGCTCTTCTTCTCCTCCATCGTGGCCTTCTACGGCAACGTGGGACAGGCCGATTACGCCTTGGCCAACGAGATCCTCAATAAGGTTGCCTGCCGGCTCCGCCGCGCCTATCCCCACTGCCACGTGCTCGCCATGGATTGGGGTCCCTGGGAAGGTGGCATGGCGACCCCCGCGCTGCAGCGCCTCATGGCCCGGCGCGGTGTCGAGGTGATCCCGGCGGAAATGGGTCGGGCCCTCTTCGCCGACGCCCTGGCCTCCGACGACGGGACGACGCAGCTGGTCGTGGGCAACACGCTGGCG
>JAAZNO010000501.1 GCA_012798275.1 Chloroflexota bacterium | reverse complement strand
GTTCAGGAGGCCGAGCTGCACTTCGCGGAACACGAGCTCTTCGACACTGAGGGGTTGCTCATCACCGGGCAGCTGGGGATGCGCCGCACCGTCGCCGAAATGAGGTTGGCCGTCGCGCTGGCGGAAAAGGTCCGCGCTGAGGGGGTTCCGACGCCCATCCTGACACTCACCGATGGGCCCCTGCTCTGGCCCTACAGCGGCAGGAGTGACGAGGAGGCTCGCGCTCTGTTGCCGGGGTATTTTGCCGCCTTCGACCGCCTGCGCGAGCTCGGCGCGTTGCCGGCCGGCTTTGTGGAACGGCCCGGCGGCCGGGGACTCATCGAATTACTGTGGCAAAGCCGCCTCGATGAGAGCGGCTCACCGCAACGCCAGGGGGAACGTCACCCCGAGGCCGTGGATGACGAGCTGCTGATGGCTCACTTTCTCGCGCCCGGCGAACGCTCCGTCTGGCTCACGCGCCCCTCACAGATGAACGAGCGCCATGGCCGTCATGGGCACCCGATCTGGTTCTGCTACGTCAACCTCGGCGAGAAGGGGCTCCCCGTCATCGCGCGCCTCGAGGTCCCGCGCTGGGCGGCGGAGCGCGACGATTGGACGCTGGCCCTGCACACGACGCTGCTGCATCAAGCGCGCCTGCTCAACGGCAATCCCTACGTCCTGGCGCGCGCGCACGAGCTCGCCCTCGTCACCCACCAGGATCAGGCCGCGCTGGAAAGCCAGTTGCACCGGCGCCTGCTCGAACGCGGCCTCATCACCCGCCCGTCCGAAAAAGCGCGCCAGAAGAGATTTTTCTGATTCCGGAGGTCCTGATGCATCAAACCGCGCCCTCGATTCCCATCGGCAACGTGCTGCGGGCTGATATTCGCAGCTTCGTCGTCGCCTCGCGCATCCCCGAACCCGACGTGCCCACATTCGGGACGTTCGTGCGGGCGCCCATTCAACAAGGTCGGGCCCAGCTCCTCGGCCTGGTCTACGACATCCGCCTGCAAGACGACCCCTTCCTGCGCGACCTGGCAGCCTCGGTCGTCGAGGGCGATCCCGACTATGAGGAAATCATCCGCGACCAGCGGGAGGTGCGCGCTGTGCCAGTGGAGATTTCCGTCGTGGCAGTGGCCTACGGGGACGAAAACGGCTATCACTACGGCCTGCCGCCGCAGCCGCCGATGATCCTGCATCGCATCCACGTCTGCACGCCCGACGAGGTACGCGTCCTCACGAGTCAGCCCGATTTCCTGCGGCCGCTGTTGGAAAACCGCGACGTGCCGGCCGACGAGCTCATCACGCGCGTCCTGGTACGCGCGGCGCCCCTTCACGGCACGCCAGGCTCCGGCGCGTACCAGGAGTATCTGCTCCAGGCCGGGCGCTATCTGGCTCGCCGCCTGGGGCACGAACCGCTGCGCCTGGAAACCATCCTGCAACAATTACAGGCGTGACGTCACCGAAAATGCCCCAAGAGCGCGCTATGGCCCGGCGACCTTCCCCACCGGCGCGGCATAGATGACGAATTCCTCCTCGCCGTCCACGCCGAGAAGCGCGTCCGCCAGCCGTTGATCGTACGACGCGACGGCGCAGGCCCCCGCACCGATGGCTTCCGCCGCCAGATAGAGATTCTGGCAGACGTGTCCCGCATCCAACGCGATCAGTTTCGGAGAGAGGAGGCCATAGCGCCACTCCGTGCGGTACGGAATCGCCGTCCAGAAGAACGTCACCGCGCTGCGCGCCACGAAGGGCTGGCCATTGCAGGCCTCTGCCGCACGCGAGGGCAATTCCGGATCCTCGCGCAAGAAGCCCAGCTCGTGCTCCAACGAGAGGTAGCGATACAGGCCCGGTTTCACGCTCTCGACCCGGTTGACGACGAGATACGTCTCGAAAGGATGACGCGCTCCGGCAGAAGGCACCGTGCGGAACGTCGCCACCCCCTCGCGGAAGAGACCGCGCACGCCCTGGGTCGCCCACAGGAGGAAGGAGAGCTCCTCCAGCGTGAGGGGCGTCTCGGCGTACTGGCGATGGCTTTCGCGGCGCCGTAGTACCTCGATCAGCGGCAACGTTCCCACCGTCAGCTCCGCCGGCGGGACCAGGGCCACGCGCGGCGCCGCTTCGGGAAATGGCTGCTGCAAAGGCGGCCGCGGCAAGCGTTTCCGCTGATCCGTCTGCAGCTCGTCAAAACGCTCCCAGGCGCCACTTTTCAAAAACTCGCGGTGAATCCGGCTATCGTATTCCGTCATGGCAACTCCTCCAAAATCTAGAGATCAGTGAGCCGTGAGTAGAGAACCACCGTCTCTGCTGCCCGTTCCCGCGTTCACAAGGTTTTCTCTGTGTCCTCCGCGCCCCCGTGCTGGACTTCCCCCGCGCCGGCATCCTTTTCCCCGGGCCGATCTGCGACGGTCTGTGAGGCCGACGGTTCCCCTGCGCGCGCCGCCAACATGCGGGGCACATAGCGTTGCACCAACCACCGCGAGAGGGCAAACAGCAGCAGCAGAAATACCGCTACCCCCCATGTCCCTACCCACCCGTAGAGTGCCATCATCATGATGATGGATAGGACCACCACCACCAACATCGCTCCCATCCATCCCAAAAGCAGAAAGAACTTGTGATAATCAAACGGCGTTTTGTCTTTCTTCATCGCGGATACTCCTTTCACATCTCATTATATCCCCAATCCCCTGAAGGCTGAAGCAACGCCAGGGCGTGGACGGCCCGAGCCCTGCTCCAGTTGACACGCGCCTTCTTTTAGTTACAATCGCACTCACGACGGTCGAACACCGTCTCGACTGCCCGTAGCCGCGGAGGAAATGACCCATGACCCAGAAATTGACCAGCGCCGAGATTCGCCAGGCTTTCCTGGACTACTTTGCCCAGCGTGGTCACACGATTGTGCCCAGCGCCAGTCTCGTGCCGCAAGAAGATCCCACCCTCTTGTTCACCAACGCCGGTATGAACCAATTCAAGGACGTCTTCCTGGGCACGGGGACGCGCCCTTACACCCGCGCCGTTGATTCGCAAAAATGTATGCGCGTCGCCGGCAAACATAACGATCTCGACGATGTGGGACGCGATGGCACCCATCACACCTTCTTCGAGATGCTGGGCAACTGGTCCTTCGGCGATTACTACAAAAAGGAAGCCATCGGCTGGGCCTGGGACTTGCTCACCCGCGTCTACGGCCTGGAGAAGGGCCGCTTGTGGGCGACCATCTTCAAGGACGATCAAGGTGAGTTGGGCGCCGACGAGGAGGCCGCCGCGTGCTGGCGCTCCGAGACCGACATCGCACCCGATCACATCCTCGCCTTCGGGCGCAAGGACAACTTCTGGGAGATGGGGGACACCGGCCCCTGCGGCCCCTGCTCCGAAATCCACTACGACCGTGGCCCCGAAGCCTGCAACAAACGCGGCGTGCCCGGGCACGTCTGCCGCGTCAACGGCGACTGCACCCGCTTCACCGAAATCTGGAACCTCGTGTTCATCCAATACAACAACCGGGGCCACTACGCTCTGGAGCCGCTCCCCGCCAAACATGTGGACACCGGCATGGGCTTCGAGCGGCTCACGGCGCTCCTCCAGGGCGTGGAATCCAACTATCACACCGACCTCTTCTGGCCCATCATCCAGAAGGCCCAGGCGCTCGCCGGGCAGACCGACGCCGAACGTGAGGCCGAATTCACCGCTTACCGGGTGATCGCCGACCATACCCGCGCCTGCACCTTCCTCATCGGCGACGGCGTGCTGCCTGCCAATGAGGGACGCGGCTACGTGCTGCGCATGGTGCTGCGCCGCGCCGTCCGCTTTGGGCGACGCCTGGGCTTCACCCGCCCCTTCATGGCCGAGCTGGCCCAGCTGGTCATCGAAATGATGGGCCAGCAATTCCCGGAACTGCCGCAGCGCGCCGATTTCATCATGGCGACCCTCACCGGCGAGGAAGAGCGCTTTCTGCGCACGCTGGATCAGGGCCTCGCGCGCCTTGACGAGATCATGACAAGCCGGAAAGCCATCGGCAAGACCGACATCCCCGGCAACGACGCCTTCTTCCTCCATGACACGTTGGGCCTGCCCCTGGAGGTGACCAAAGACATCGCGGGGGAACAGGGCTTCACCGTGGACGAGCCGGGTTATCACGCCGCCCGCGAGGCGCAGCGCGCCCGCGCTCGCGCCGCCGGCGACTTCAAAATGGAGGAGGATTCCCGCGCCCGCCTCTATGCAGAACTGGCGGCAGCCGTGGAATCTCTCCACCCCGAGCCGTTGAGTTACGACCCCTACGGCCCACTGGAAGTAGAGGCTGAGGTGGTAGGCCTGCTCGCCTGCGACGCCGTGATGGACACCGCGATCGAGGGCCGGGACGTGGAGCTGGTGCTGAACGCCACTCCCTTCTACGTGGAATCCGGCGGACAGGTGAGCGACACGGGGCGCATCGTCGGCCCCAACTGGGAAGTCGAGGTCACCGACATGAAACGCCCGCAGGCAGGGCTGATCGTCCACATCGGGCGTGTGGTGCGCGGTCGTCCCAAAGTGGGCGATCGGGCGACCGCGTGTGTAGATGCGGCACGCCGCTGGGACATCCGCCGCAATCACACCGCCACCCATCTGCTGCATCACGCGCTGCGGCAAGTCCTCGGCAGTCACGTCGCGCAGGCTGGTTCGCTGGTAGCGCCAGAACGGCTGCGCTTCGACTACAACTTCGAAAAGCCGCTGACGGGCGAACAGCGTGCGGAGATCGAACGGCTGGTCACCGAGGCCGTGCTCGCCAACTACCGTGTCGAAGCGCGCCAGGAAGCCTACCGCGACGCGCTCAGCCAGGGCGTGATCGCGCTCTTCGGCGAAAAATACGGGGACGTTGTGCGCGTGTTGCGCATCGGCGAGCCGGAGGCGCCCTACAGCCAGGAATTGTGCGGCGGCACCCACGTCAGCCGCACGGGCGACATAGGCCCCTTCTTCATCATCTCGGAGAGCGGCATCGGCGCGGGCATCCGCCGCATCGAAGCGGTGACCGGACGAGGCGCGCTGGAGCTGTTCCAGGCCCTTCGCACGCGGCAGGAGCAGATCGCCGCAGCATTGGAGACGACGCCCGAACAGACACCGCAGCGCGTCCAGCGATTGTTGGAAGACCTCCGCGCCGCGCACAAAGAAGTCGAGCAATTGTACCGCCAGCTGGCGCGGGCCGACTTCGAGGCCCTGCTAGGCCGCGTCGTCGAAGTGGAGGGCGTGCCGGTGCTGGCAGCGCACGTCGCCGCGCCCGATGTCGAGACGCTCCGCGAGATGGCCGACTGGTTCCGGGATAAGATAAAGGGCGGCGTCATCGTGCTGGGGACGGTGATCGAAGACAAGCCGCTGTTCATCGCCGCGACGACGAAGGAACTGAACGCGCGCGGTATCCATGCCGGCAACCTGGTCAGACAGGTGGCGCAGCGCGTGGGCGGCGGCGGCGGCGGGCGGCCCGACATGGCGCAGGCCGGCGGACGCGACGTCAGCAAACTCGATGAGGCGCTTGCCGCGGTGGAGGAATTAGTGCGAGCAGCGTTGCAAGCCTGACGCCAGGACTGCCCCTTGCCACAACAAATTTAGCCGCAGAGAACATCGAAAGCACATGATTCTTTGCTTTGGGCCTTTCGATGGCGAACTTGGCAAATCCCCAAGTTGTGGCATACTGCCCCCCGATGGCAGAACAATCAAATTTCGCAGTCCTGCAGATTGCGCCCACCGACGATCGTTACACGGTGCGGGAGCTGTTGCGCCGGGCGACCGTCAAACAGCTGCTGCTGGTGCTGCCCTGGGAAGTCTCGGACAAGGGATGGCGTGCGCCGCTGGACTTCGAGGTGCTCGCCCGCGCCAGCCTGGAAGAGGAACTGGACGTCGCCATGGTCGTGGAAGACCCGGAGCGACGGCCCCTGGCGCGGGAAGCGGGATTCGTCGTCTTTCCCAGCGAGGAAGCCGCCCGCGCGGCGATAGCGCAAAGCCGGCGCTTTCCGGCGCAGCGTCGCCCGCAACGCCCCCAACCGCAAGTCCGTCCCCCCTGGGCGGAAGACCCGCAGCCGCGCGAGCTGCCCCTCTCCCGCCGCCGCCATGGCTGGCAGTGGCTCCTGGAAGGGCTGGTGGCCCTGGTAGTTTTGGGCGTGCTGGTCGGCTTCGCCTTCCTGCTGCTCCCTTCGGCGAAGGTGCAATTGACGCCGCAAAGTCGCACCTTCAGCCTCATCGTGCCCGTGTCGGTGGACCCGGATCTCAAAGAGGTAGACCTGCAGCGCAACGTCATTCCCTCGCGGCGCGTCGGCGACGAATTTGAGAGCTACGCCGAGGTGCGCCCCACCGGCCAGAGCTATGCCTTCTCCGGCAAGGCCACGGGCTACGTCGTCTTCTCCAATCTGCTCGGGCAACCCTACCGCGTCCCCAAAGGGACGCTCGTCCGCACCTCCAGCGGCTCCTATCCCGTGCGCTTCCTCACTACCGAGGAGATCACGGTGCCGCCGCTGGGACAGGAACGCGCTCCCATCGAGGCGACGGAGGAAGGCCCGCGCGGCAATGTGGATGCGTACCAGATCAACTTCGTCGAAGGCGTGGCCGGCTTCGCGCTCAAGGTGACTAATCCCGAGCCGATCAGCGGCGCCAAGAGCCAGATCGTCACGATGGTCACCGAGGCCGATAAGGAGCGCGTGTGGAGCATCGCCGCGCAACAGGTGCTCGACGTGGCCTATGAGGAATTGGTGCAAGGCGGCTATCTAGAGCCGGGGGAATTCCTGCCCCGCCAGAACCTCACCATTCAGGCCGTGCCCAAAGAGGCCTACACCCATCTCGCCGGCGAACAGAGCGACGTGCTGGGATTGTCGTTGCGGCTGTTGATCACGGGGGAAGCCGTGCGAGCGCAGGACGTGCAGGCAGTGGCGTACCGGCAACTCGCGCAGGCCCTCCCCGAGGGCTACACCCTCACGGACATGCGCTTCGAGGTGGGGGAATCCGCCGAAGAGGACGTTGGCCCCGGACGGTTCACATTCTATGTGACCGCGCAGGGCCTGGCGGCGGCCTCGCTGGACCTGGAGACGGCCCGCCGCGAGATCCGCGGGCTGCGCCTCGCCGAGGCCAGCGCCGCGCTGAGCGAGACCCTCCTGCTGGCGCAGCCGCCGGAGATCACCCTCACACCGTCGTGGTTCCCCTTTATCCCCTGGATGGAGATGCGGACGCAGTTCG
>JAAZNO010000500.1 GCA_012798275.1 Chloroflexota bacterium | reverse complement strand
GTCTGCCTGTGTCAGGCTGGGGATTCCATCCCCAGCCGCGCTCCGCGCCTGCCCCGGCCGCCAGAGGAATTCCTGGTTTGGGTTCCCGTTCCGGAATGAATGCCGGGTCTGCCTGTGTCAGGCTGGGGATTCCATCCCCAGACCTTGCCGTTCCCTGTAATCAGCTCTATAATCTGCCTCATGTCCGAGCAATATGCTTTCATCGCAATTTTCTTTCTGCTGGCAGCGGTATTTGCGCTGGCCCCCTTGTTGTTGGCGTGGATTCTGGGACCCAAGAAGCCCAATCCCCGCAAGCGCGAGAGTTATGAGAGCGGCCTCCACACTTTTGGCAAGGCATGGGTCGAGTTCAAACCGCAGTATTACCTTTATGCGCTAGCGTATGTTGTCTTCGGCGTGGAATCGGTGTTGTTGCTCCCCTGGGCGGCGGCTTACGCCTTTCTGCCCCTGTACGCGGTCATCGAGGCGACGCTGTTCCTGTTGCTGCTGACTTTTGGCCTGGTGTACGTCTGGAAGAAGGGCTGGCTTCGCTGGATGTGAAGGCGCCGGGCCTGGTTACTGGGAACCAGTTGGTAAGGTGCTCTTGACTCTTGACTCTTGACGCTTGACCGCCATGGAAATCTATCTGCGTTACATCCTGAACAGTCTGATTCTGCTCATCATCCCTTTCGCGTCGGCGCTGATCCTCATCTGGGTGGCGCGCAAGGTCATCGCACGGATCCAGGATCGGCTTGGCCCCAATAGCTCCGGTTCGTGGGCCGGTCCGTACGCGATCTTCCAGACGCTCGCCGATGCGGTCAAGATCCTTACCAAGGAGCTGATCATCCCTGAGGGCGCGGATCGCGTAGTCTTCCTGGCGGCGCCGGCGGTGGTCGTGGCGGCGGCGCTGCTCGTGTGGCTGGTGATCCCCTTCGGCCCGACTTTGCAGGGAATGGACCCTGACATCGGCATCTTCTACGTCGTGGTGCTCACGCCGTTTACACTCTTCTCCATGATCATGGCGGGATGGAGTTCGCGCAACAAATATGCCTCGTTGGGCACCTTTCGCGCCGTGGCGCAAATGGTGAGCTACGAAATCCCGCAGTTCCTGTCGTTGTTGCTCCCCATCATGCTCACGGGATCCCTCTCGCTGCAGCGCCTCGTCCTCGCGCAGCAGCTGCCCTTCGCGCTGGTCTTGCCGATTCCGGCGTTGATCTATTTCCTGGCGATGACGGCGGAAGTGGGACGCTTGCCCTTCGAGCAGGCGGAGGCGGACGCGGAGATCGTCGCCGGCTACTTCACCGAGTACAGCGGCATGATGTTTGGCGCCTTTTACCTGGCGGAATTCATCAA
The DNA here is from genome assembly GCA_012798275.1 of Chloroflexota bacterium. GTDB lineage: Bacteria > Chloroflexota > Anaerolineae > B4-G1 > SLSP01 > JAAZNO01. The sequence goes on along the minus strand of JAAZNO010000500.1, from coordinate 10,797 downwards.
CAACTTCTCTGCCTCGCTGATCTTTGCCACGCTGTTCCTGGGCGGCTGGCGCGGTCCCTGGGTCGAGCAGGTCCCCGCATTGGGGCCGGTATGGCTGGTGCTGAAGGGCTTCCTCGTGTTTTTGGTGCTGATGCTGTTCTGGGGAGCGATGCCGCGCCTGCGCATTGATCATATCCTCAACTTCAACTGGAAATTGTTGACGCCGCTGGCATTGGCGATGTTGATCGTGATTGCCTGGGTGAACCGGCTGGCCTTCGATCTCGGCGCGACGACGCTCGCCGCGCGCGCGCCCTGGCTGCTGCTGGCAAATCTGGGCGTGGGGATCGTCACATGGGGCATCCTCAGACTCGTGGACCGTCGCGCAAAGCGTCGGCGGGACGCGCAACGTTTCGAGCCCTTTCTTGAATAGGGAATAGGGCAACGCGGGGCGGAGATCAGCCGGCGCCGGGTGGGGTAGATAATCTTCACCGTCAGTAATGGCAACGTGCAGGATTGAGGCGCTATGACATTGGGGTTTGGACAAATCGCTTTTCTGGTAATCGCGGCGCTGACGGTGGCAGCGGCGCTGGCGATGGTACTCGCTCGCCATATTTTCCACGCGATTTTGCTGATGATCGCCGTCTTTGTGGGGGTGGCGGCGCTGTACGTGCTGCTCGGCGTCTCCTTCATGGCGGGGATGCAGCTCTTCATCTACGTCGGCGGCGTCTCGGTGTTGGCAGTGCTGGCGATCATGGTCACCCGTGGCTTCATGGGAGACCGTCCCCGTCCCGCCCGCAGTACCTATGGCGCCGCTGTTGTGGCTGCCAGCGTCTTTGGTGGGCTGACGTGGTTGATCCTGCAGGTGCCATGGCCCTCGGAGCCCCTCGTCCCGGCGCCGCAGAACGATCTGGCGGTGCTGGGACAGGTGCTCGTCTCGCGCGCGGGGTACGCCGTCCCCTTCGAGCTCGCCTCCTTGCTCTTGTTCGTGGTGCTATTGGGCGCGTTGTACATCGCCCGGGAGCGGTGAAATGGTCCCTTTGAGCTGGTACTTGATTTTGGCGGCGGCGCTGTTTTCCATCGGCCTGTACGGCCTTCTCGCACGTCGCAATCTGGTGATGCTCCTGATGTCCCTGGAGCTGCTCCTCAATGCGGTCAACATCAACCTGATTGCTTTCTCGCGCTACCTTGAGGAAGGGCAGGTGGTGGGGCGCGTTTTCGCGCTTTTCGTGTATGTCATCGCGGCGGCGGAAACGGCGTTGGGGCTTGCCATCATGATTGCGGTCTGGCGCACGCGCCAAACGGTCGCCGTGGATGAAATTGATACCCTGAAAGGGTGAGCGAAGGGGCGCGCTGATGGTTTGGAACCTGGCCTGGTTGATCCCCGCTTTCCCCTTGCTGGCGTTTGCTGGCATCCTGTTGTTCACACAGCGCCGCGCGCAGCTCAGTCACCGCCTGGCGATCGGTGGGATTGCCGTCGCCCTGGTCCTGGCGCAGCTCCTCTTCTGGCTCGCGGTGACGGGAGCCGGGGGGACGCCGGCCGCGGACTCCTGGCGCTGGCTCATCAACAACGGTGAGACGGTGTCCCTGGGGCTGGCCCTCGATCCGCCGGCGCTGGTGATGCTTTTCATGGTGCCGTTGCTGTGCCTGCTGATCTTCATCTACAGCACGGGGTACATGCGCGGCGACCCGCGCTACGGACGTTTTTTTGCCTACATCTCCCTCTTCGCCTCCGCCATGCTGGGAGTGGTGCTCCTCGACAATCTGCTGGCGTTTTTCATCTGCTGGGAGCTGATGGGCCTGTGCTCCTACCTGCTGATTGGCTTCTGGTACGAACGTCCCTCGGCGGTCGCGGCGGGACTGAAGGCGTTCCTGGTGACGAAGGTCGGCGATTTGTTCTTCTTCCTGGGACTGGTCGTCCTCTACGCGAACGTCGGCTCTCTGGCGTACCGTGACCTGTTCACCGCGGAGACGCTCGCGCAGCTGGCGCAGCCGGGCTACCTGGGCCTGCCGGTATCGCCTGCGTTGGTGATCGCCCTGCTGCTCTTCGGCGGGACTGTGGGGAAGAGCGCGCAGTTCCCCCTGCACACCTGGCTCCCCGACGCCATGGCCGGGCCTACCCCCGTGTCGGCGCTCATCCATGCGGCGACGATGGTCTCCGCTGGCGTCTTCCTGCTGGTGCGGATGTTTCCCCTGCTGACGGCAGCGGGATTGCCGGTGTTGCCCGTGGCGTACATCGGTGCTTTCACGGCGTTGTTTGGGGCGCTCGTGGCGCTGGGGCAGAACGACATCAAGCGCGTGCTCGCCTTCTCGACGATGAGCCAGCTCGGCTACATGGTCGCGGCCCTGGGACTGGGCGCCTACGTGGCGGGGTTCTTCCATTTGTTGACCCATGCCTTCTTCAAGGCGCTGCTCTTTCTCAGCGCCGGGTCGGTCATCCACGCGATGGAACACGGCCATCAGCACGGCGGCGGCGCCGGCGAGTTCGACCCCAACGATTTGCTGGCCATGGGGGGCCTGGGCCGCGTCATGCCGCGTACTTTTGTGGCCTTTCTCCTGGGAGGGCTTTCGCTGGCGGGATTCCCGCTGTTGACGGCGGGATTCTGGTCCAAGGACGAGATCCTCGCCCAGGTTTACGCTCAAGACCAGGCCCTCTTCTGGGTTCTGGCGGCGGCGGCGCTGTTGACCGCTTTCTACGTCGCCCGGCAACTGAGCCTGGTGTTCCTGGGGACGCCGCGTTCTGCGGCGGCGGCGCACGCGCAGGAAAGCGAGCGTTCCATGACCACTCCTCTGCTCATCCTGGCGGCCTTCGCGGTGGCGCTGGGATGGGTGGGGATTCCCGAGCATTTCCCCGTGTTGGGGGGCCTCATCCCCAACTGGTTCCACGAGTTCGTCGGAGCTTCTTCCGCATCGGCGCCGGTTTCCGCCGACTGGCAGCCGCTGGCGCTGGGCGTTGGCGCTGGGCTGCTCGGCCTGGGGCTGGGATGGCTGGTCTACGGCTGGCGTCCGCTCGCGGCCGGCGCGTTGGAGCCTCTGGCGGCTGCGATGCGACGCCTGCACCTGGGCTGGCTTTACCGTGCCCTGCAGCAGGGCTTCTACTTTGATGGGCTGTATCAGCACACCGTCGTCTGGGCGACGCAGGCGCTGGCTGCGTTCTCGGCACGCTTCGACGCTGCCGTTCCCGATGGCGCGGTGCGCGGGGTGGCGGCCGGGGTGCGCGCGTTGAGCGGCGCGGCGGCGTATTTCGACGAGAAGATCCTGGATACGCTGGTGAATATGTGGGGGGGTATCTCGGTCGGCCTGGGGCGCTTCTTCAACTGGCTCGACCTGCATCTGGTGGATCCCCTGGTGAATGTGATAGGCTGGTTTGGACAGTTGGGGCCGTGGGCCACCGGCTCCGTGGAACCGGAAGTGCCCGACGCGCCGGTAGGTCCCGTCGCCTGGCTGTGGACGCGCCTGGGCAAATTTGTGACCGCCTTGCAGACGGGCGCCGTGCAGGACTACCTGAGTTTGGCTTTTTTCACCGTCATCATCCTGATCGTGGCCTTTTTCCTGTGACGAGCGGGCGCCGCGAGAAGAGGACATCATTTTGTTTCATGTAGAGGCTAGTCTATGCAATTTCCAATTCTGAGTGCCATCCTGGTGACGCCTTTGTTGGGGGCGCTGCTGGTTCTCGTGATTCCCCGTGAGGACGTGCGCACGATTCGGCGTGTGGGCGTGGCCTTTGCCGTGTTCAGCCTGGTGCTGGCGACGCTCTTGTGGATTCGTGTAGAGCAATTGGGGGCGGGATCCCTGCAGCTGACGGAGCGCTATTCCTGGATTCCCGCGTTTGACATCTGGTATTCCGTCGGCGCGGACGGCCTCAGCGCGCCGTTGATTTGGCTGACGGCCTTGTTGATGACGCTGGCGCTTTTCTATTCCGCTCACACCGTCGAGGAACGGGTCAAGGAATACTATCTCCTGTTCTTGCTGCTGGAAACCGGGCTGATCGGCGTCTTCGTGGCGCTGGATCTGGTGCTGTTTTACGTTTTCTGGGAGATTGGCCTCGTCCCGATGTTCCTCATCATCGGCATTTGGGGCGGAAAGCGCCGCGACTATGCGGCAATCAAGTTCTTCATCTACACCCTCGCCGGCAGCGTGTTCGCGCTCCTGGCGATTCTGGCCATTTATTTCAACACCGGCACGTTCGACATCGTCGAGCTGGCGCGTTTGCGTCCCTTCGCCCGCGATCTGCGCTGGGCGAACCTGGCTTTCTGGGGTCTGTGGCTGGCGTTTGCCATCAAAGTCCCGATTTTCCCGCTGCATACCTGGCTCCCCGATGCTCACACCGAGGCGCCGACGGCCGGAAGCGTGATGCTGGCGGGCGTGCTGCTCAAGCTCGGCGCTTACGGCATGTTGCGGATTGGATTGCCGCTGTTCCCGCAGATGTTCCGCTACTACGTGGTGGATGTCCCCATCTTGCCGGTGTTAGCGCTGTTCAGCATCGTTTACGGCGCGTTGGTGTGCCTGGCGCAATGGGACCTCAAACGACTGATCGCCTATTCCTCTGTCGCACACATGGGCTACTTCACCCTGGGATTGTGCGCCACAGCGGTCGGCGGAACCGCTACCCAGGCGGCTGCGGCGTCGGCGCTCAACGGCGCGGTCTGGCAACTTTTCTCGCACGGGATCGTCACCGGCGGGATGTTCTTCCTCGTCGGGATGCTCTACGAACGCTCCCACACCCGTGACCTGCGCGCTTTTGGCGGGTTGGCGGGACAGATGCCGGTCTATTACGGCCTGATGCTGGTGCTGGCGCTGGCCTCGCTGGGCCTGCCGGGGCTGGCGGGCTTCTGGAGTGAATTCTTCGTCTTCCGTGGGACGGCGCAATTGCTGCCCCTCGCGGCTTATATCGGCGTCCTGGGGATCGTCTTCACGGCGGCCTACATCCTGTGGAAGGTGGTGCAGCACCTGTTCCTCGGTTCGCTCGACACCACCCGGTGGGCGCATCTCCCCGATCTGACGTGGTGGGAGCAGCTCACCGTAGCGCCGCTGGTCGTGCTGACCGTGGTGCTGGGATTGTACCCCGCGCCCCTGCTGGCGACCTTCGACGCCGCCGTGCAGACGTTGCTGCGCACGTTGTTCTGAAAGGGGCTTCATGCTGCTGGATTCGGCCCTCACATTGCGAACCTTCGCCTCCGAGCTGGTGTTGCTCTGCACCATCTTGCTGCTGTTGACGGGAGATCTGATTTTCCACCCACGCGACGGGCGCTACTGCCTCGGCATTACTTTGGGGGGATTGCTGCTGGCGGCGGTCGCGGCGCTCGTCTTCCCCCCGCTTGAGCCGGGGGCGCTCCTGCTGGCAGGACTTACGCCGGATACCTTCACCGTGGTGGTCAAACTGCTGGGCTTCTTCTTCATTGCCCTGGTTGCCCTCCTGGCCGAGTCGGAAGACTGCTGCCGTTCGCAATCCACGGCGCTTTATGGCGCGCTGTTGCTCGTCGCGGCGCTGGTGCTCTCGATTCTGGGGGCGGCTTCTGACCTGGTGCTCATCCTGCTGGCGTTAGATTTTCTCGGCGTGATTGCCTACATCATGACGGCTTACGAGCGGGTAAATCCGCTCGCCTCTGAGGCCGCGTTGAAGTACTTCCTTTACAGCGCGACCCTCTCTGCGGTGATGTTGTTCGGCTTCTCCTGGCTTTATGGCGCCACCGGGACGACCGACCTGGCCGGGCTGCACGCTTTTCTGGATCGCGGCCTCACGTCCTCGGCGCTGCCGCTGCACGTTGCGGAGCTCGAATACGTGATCCTGCCGGCGTTGATCATGGCGGGCGCCGGTTTTGCGATGAAGCTCGCGGCGGCGCCATTCCATCAGTGGGCGCCCGACGCCTACCAGGGAGCGCCGACCGCTTCTGCCGCCTTCATCGCGGTCATTCCCAAGCTGGCGGGTCTTGCGACGCTCGTGCGCTTCACGCTCACGGCGTTGCCTGTCGCTACATCCGCGCACGGCGGCGATTGGCAGGCGTTGCTGGCCGCTCTGGCCTCGATTACCATGATCGTGGGCAGCCTCGGCGCCCTGTGGCAGACGGATCTCAAACGGCTTCTGGCGTATTCGGGTGTAGCGCAGGTCGGCTACCTCCTCATTGGCGTCGTGGTGCAATCCTCGACGGGCGTGGCAGCGCTGCTGTTCTACCTGGTGGCGTACGGAGTGGCCTCTCTGGGCATCTTTGCCGCGATCATTGCGGTGACCGGGAATTCGACTCCCCTCTCGACCAAGATCTCCGCTTTTGCTGGGCTACATCAGCGCGCCCCCTGGGTGGCCTTCAGCGTGTTGGTGAGTCTGCTGACTTTGATCGGGATGCCGCTGACCGCCGGCTTCCTCGGTAAGTTCTGGCTGTTCGCGGGAGCGTTGGAGGCGGGGTTCCCCTGGCTCACCGTGATCGCGGTGCTCAGCAACGTCGTCTCGATCGCCTATTACTGGAAAATTATCCACGCGATGTACTTCCAGCAGGCGCACTCGGACGAACCGCTGCGAATCTCGCCGTGGCTGGCCGCAGCGCTGGGGATCAGCGTCGCGCTGGTCCTCCTCTTGGGTGTCTTTCCGCCCAGCGGGCTTTGGACTTTGGATTTTAGATTTTAGATTGGCAGAAATGCGGCGACAAACTTTAGTTTGCCCTTTTGCGCCACAAGCAGCCATGTGTTTTTCTGTAGCTCATTCTATGTTCAGGGGACGGCCATGCGGTTTAGCGAGTTGCTTTCGATGATTCCCGGCGTTCGGGGGCGCACGGAGGCTGACGCTGACGTGGTAAGCGTTGTTGCCGATTCCCGGCAGGTGACGCCTGGTAGCATTTTCGTGGCCATTTCGGGCCTCACCCGCGATGGGCACGACTTCATCCCGCAGGCTTTGGCGGCGGGCGCCGCCGCAGTGGTGGGCGAGCGCGCTCTCGCCGAAGTGTCCTTGCCGGCAGGGACGCCCTACGCCCTGGTGGAGAATGCCGCGGAGGCGTTCGGGTGGCTGTGCGCGGCGTTGTTGAATTTCCCGTCCCGCAAGCTCACCCTGATCGGCGTCACCGGCACGGACGGCAAGACGACGACGACCAACCTGATTTACGCCATCCTTCGCGCGGCTGGACACAACGCGGGCATGATCAGCACCGTGAATGCTCAGATCGGCTCACGTAGCCTGGACACGGGCCTGCACACCACCACGCCCCCTGCCGACGAGATTCAGGCCTATCTCGCGGAGATGGTCGCCGATGGCGCCACGCACGCCGTCGTCGAGGCCACGTCTCACGGCCTGGCGCAGCATCGCCTGGCCGGCTGCGATTTCGACGTGGCCGTGGTCACCAACATCACCCACGAGCATCTGGATTATCACGGCACGTGGGAGGCTTACCGTGAGGCTAAGGCGACGCTGTTCCGCGGCCTGTACCCTTCCTATCGCAAGCCCGACACGCCCAAGATCTCCGTCCTCAACGCCGATGACGTCGGCTCTTACCCTTACCTGCGTCAGATGCCAGCGGATTGGCAGGTAGTCTATGGCCTTGATGGCGAGGAGGCGGACGTCGTCGCCGTGGACATCGCCTCGGCGCCTTCGGGACTGCGGTTCACCGTGTTGAGTCCCTGGGGGCAGGTGCCGGTGTCCTCCCCGCTGGTGGGAGCGTTCAACGTGAGCAACCTCCTCGCGGCGGCGACGACGGGGCTGGCGTTGGGCATTGCCCCCGAGCAGGTAGCGGCGGGCCTCGCTTCCTTCAACGGCGTGCCGGGGCGCATGGAGCGTATGGACGAGGGACAGGCTTTTACGGCGATCGTGGATTTTGCCCACACGCCAAACGCGCTCTTGCGCGCCCTGGAGACGGCGCGCGGGCTGATCGCTCCCGGCGGCAGAGTTATCGTGGTCTTCGGCTGTGCCGGCCTCCGTGACCGGGAAAAGCGGCGGCTGATGGGCGAGGTCGCGGCTGCTGGGGCTGACATCACCCTCATCACGGCGGAGGACCCCCGCACCGAAGCGCTCGACGCGATTATGGCGGAGACAGCCCGCGCCCTCGAAGCTGCCGGTAAGGTGGAGGGACGTGATTTCTACCGCGTCCCGGATCGCGGCAAGGCCCTTCTTCACGCCGTCTCGTTGGCGCGTCCCGGTGACCTTGTCATGGCGTGCGGCAAGGGGCACGAACAGAGCATGTGCTTCGGGGAGATCGAGTATCCCTGGGACGACCGCGAAGCGCTGCGCCGGGCGCTGCATGGCGATTTCCTGGCGACGTTGCCTACCGCGTCCCTCTGAAAATAGAGAGCAGTGAGCCGTGAGTAGAGAGCTGTCGCAGCCTTCGATCACAACTCACAACTCACAGGGAGCCGGCTCATGCGATTGGCGCTCGTGCATGATTGGCTGAACCAGCTCGGCGGGGCGGAACGGGTCCTCGAACATTTTCACGCCTTCTTCCCCGCAGCCCCGATTTATACCAGCATCTACTGGCGCGAGAAATTGCCCTCTGCCTACCGCGCGTGGGACATCCGCACTACCTGGATGGATCGGCTGCCGGGGATTTATCGCCATCACCAATGGTACTTCCCGCTCTATGCCCTGGCTTTCGCCCGGCTGAACCTGGCGGATGCCGGATATGAGGCGATTCTGAGCAACAAGAGCGGGTTTTGCCACGGCGTCCACAGCGGGGAGACGTCGCACCTTTGCTATTGTCTCGCGCCGACGCGCTACGTCTGGGAATATGCGACCTACGCGGCGCGGGAAAACCTGCCCCCGGCACTGCGGGTGGCCTTGAAACCGGTGGTGCTGGCGTTGCGCCGTTGGGATTACGCCGCCGCGCAACGTCCGGCGACCCATTTCGTCGCCATTTCCACCGAAATCCAGGAGCGCATCCGGCGGTATTACCACCGCGAGTCCACCCTCATCTATCCCCCTGTAGATGTGAAGCGCTTCTTCGTTGCTCCCCATCCTGGAGAGTATTACCTCGTCGTCTCGCGGTTGATCCCCTACAAGCGCATTGACCTGGCGGTGCGCGCTTTCACCGAGCTGGGGTTGCCGCTGCGCATCGCCGGCAGTGGCCGGGACCGCGCGGCCCTGGAGGCTATCGCCGGCCCGAACGTCGAGTTCCTCGGCTACGTCCCCGACGCCGATCTGCCGCAGCTCCTCGCGGAGTGCAAGGCTTTCGTCTTCCCCGGCAAGGAGGATTTCGGCATCGCGCCGCTGGAGGCGCAGGCGGCGGGACGACCGGTCATCGCCTACGGGGCGGGTGGGGCGCTTGACACTGTCATTGAGGGTGAGACGGGGGTCTTCTTCCGTGAGCAGACTGTTGCTGCCTTGATCGAAGCGGTGCGCAAGTTCGAGGCTCAGCCCATGGAGCCGGCCGTGTGCCGCGCGAATGCCGGGCGTTTCTCCGTGGAGCGTTTCCAGCAGGAGCTGGTCTCCGCGCTACAGACGCTCATCGCGTCGCGCTAGACGCGCTTTCACCACGGGTACGTTTGGACTTCCCACTCCGGGCGGCGCGTCCACCAGGGCAAGTCCCCGTAAGACGCGCTGATCGCGTCCTCGTCGTAGAGTTCCAGCATACACTGATACCAGCTCAGCCCGGCCGTCTTCTGGAAGTGCCACCATTCGATGTCGAACCAGGACGTGCGCCAACCGGCGAGTGCGTTGCGGCGTTCCCAACCGTAGTCGGCGGCCAGCGTCGTAAAGTCCACGTAATAGCCCTGCGGTACCTCACTTTTGAGCTCGCCGCCCTGCACGGCGGCCAGCCCGCCCTTGGAGCGTGCGGAGAGGTCCCAGGGACGATCCCGTAACGGTTCGCCGAGACTGCCATCCTGTTTTGCCGCTTTGATGTAGACCCGCCAGTAGGTCACGCCGCCGATGTCCTCGCGAATGAGCTCGATCAGCCCGTCACTCAAGAATCCCTGGTTGATGTCAATGGCGCGCCCGCAGACATGCCATGAGATGCGGCCTTGCCCCGGCCGGGGGGTATGGTTCATTGTGCGCCAGGAATCGCCCAAGATGCTGAGATAATCCCAGCCGGTCTCCTCTTTCACGCGCTGCCGCAGGGCATTGAAACTATCGTTGACGCGGTCGCTGAGCTTTTCCGTAGTGTCGCCGTTGTTCACGTCGGGGAGTCCTACCAGCTCATAGGTTGTGGGGCGGGTTTCGGTGTTGAGGAGGAGTTCCGTATACAGCGACGATTCCGGCTGCGCCATGCGCGCGCTCAGCTGCTGCGCGAGCTCGGCGGAAAGGACGTGCTGACTCCAGCTGGGAACCGCCATCCAATCGCTGGAGCTGTATCCTTCCTGTGCCAGCGCCCAGCCGGAGATGTTCGCCGCGACCAGGTAGGATTTCTCGTTGCGTCGGTAGATAAACGCGAGCGCCTGGCCGTCGGGGGACCAGGTCGGCTGGCCGCCGGTGCCGAAGAGCATCGGGCGTACCTCGCCCATGGCGATCGCGTCTTTGTCGAAGGGGAGCACCAGAATTTCCTCGTTGCCCGGTGTGCCAGCGGAGTAGGTCAGAAAGGCGCCGTCGGGTGACCAGGCGGCATAGTCCTCTTGCTGCTCCTGGGATTGGGTGAGATTGATGACTTCGCCCGTGTCGAGCGAGATGACGTGAATGTCCTTGCTGCCGTCGCGCAGCGAGGTGAAGGCGATGTGGCGTCCGTCGGGCGACCACGCCGGCGAGAAGTCGGGGGAGGGGTGATTAGTCAGCCGATATTGCTGCTCGCCGTCAACGCTCAGCACATAGATGTCGAAATTTTCCCCGTCGTACACCTCGTAGGCCAGCCACTGACTATCCGGCGACCAGCTGGGGCGGGCCTCGAAGGACGGATCGCGCGTGAGACGCAGCACCGT
>JAAZNO010000499.1 GCA_012798275.1 Chloroflexota bacterium | reverse complement strand
GCGCTCGATGATGGGAACCAGCACGTCCGCGGCGCCGGTTCCCCGCTGTTGCTCGTAGTCAATCCGCAAAATGGCGCCGGTGCGCAGCACTTCGGCGAATCCGGGCACGGTCACCGGGCGCCCGATGTTGCGCTGCTCGTCGGGGCTGCTGGAGGCCCACAGCACGCCATCGGCGGTGATCAGGGTCATGGACGCCGAGATGTATGGATCCACCCGCGCGATGAAGGTCTGCGCCTGCAGCGGATTGTACCAGATCGCGGGGTAATCGTCGGCGAGATCCGCCACGAGCAACGCCTGCCGTTCCAGCTCGTTGGAGAGGCCCGCGAGCAACACTTGCGTCTCCAACAAGTACGTCAGCGCCACGCCGATGATGGGGAGCACCACCAGCAGGGGCAAAACATGACTGAGGATCAGGCGGGTCCGTAATCTGCGCATAAGTCAGAAGTCGCATCAGGGGTGAGGGGTAATGGGGCCAGCACCCAGCTGCCAGCCACCAGCACCCAGCCCTCACCCCACCAGCTTGTAGCCCACGCCACGGACGGTGACGATGCGTTGGGGGGCATGAGGGTCGTCCTCCAGTTTTTCGCGTAGCCAGCGGATATGCACATAGACCACTTGAGGCTCGCCGGTGTATTCGGCGCCCCACACGCGGGCGAGCAATTCTTCGACCGACAGCACCCGGCCGGCCTCCTGCGCCAGCGCCGCCAGCAGATCGAACTCCCGCGGGGCCAGCTCCACCGGCTGTCCGCGCAGCATGACGGTGTGCGCCGCCATGTCCACAACGAGATCGCCGATCACCAGCGGGGGCGGCGGAGTGGAGGGCGGAGGCGCAGCGCGGCGCAGCACCACTTTGATGCGGGCAAGCAACACGTCCATGTCGAAGGGCTTGGTGATGTAATCGTCGGCGCCCAGCTCCAGGCCCAACACCTCGTCGAGCTGCCGTCGCCGCGCGGTGACGAAGATCACGGGGGCCGTCACCTGCGCCCGCAACGCCCGTAGCCCGTCCAGACCATCCATCCCCGGCAGGCCGATGTCGAGGAGGATCAGGTCAGGCGGGTCAAGGCGCACGGCGGCGAGGGCATCTTCGGCTGTGGCAGCCGTGGCGACCGTGTAGCCGGCCTTTTCCAGATTGAAGGCCAGACTGCGCCGCAGGAGCGCGTCATCGTCTACGATCAGAATGTGTTTGGACACGGCAGAATGTAGCGCGAGCTGCAGTTTGCAGCCGGCACGGGCTTGTGATCACGCCTCATAGCCGTGGGGATGGGTTTTGTGCCAGGCCCAGGCGGTTTCCACGATCTGGTGGATGTCCGGGTAGTGCGGCTCCCACCCCAGCTCGGCGCGGAGGACGTCGCTCGCAGCGATGAGGACCGCCGGGTCGCCCGCCCGGCGCCCGACGATCTCCGCCGGGATGGGATGTCCCGTAACGTCGCGGCAAGCCTGGATCACCTCCATCACCGAGAAGCCGAGGCCGTTCCCCAAATTGTAGCGCCGACTGCCCTTATCCAGCGCGTACAACGCCAGGATGTGCGCCTGCGCCAGGTCGCTGACGTGGATGTAGTCGCGGATGCAGGTGCCATCGGGGGTGGGGTAGTCATCGCCGAAGACCTTGATGCTTTCGCGTTGGCCCAGGGCCACTTGCAGCGTCAGCGGGATGAGATGCGTCTCGGGATGATGATCCTCGCCGCGTTGGGCCGTGGCGCCAGCGGCGTTGAAGTAGCGCAGCGTGGCATAGCGCAAGCCGTACACGCGGTCGAGCCAGTAGAGCAGGCGCTCCAGGATGTGCTTCGATTCGCCGTAGGGGCTGCCCGGCACGATGCGTTCTGTCTCCGCGATGGGGATGCGTTGCGGGTCGTCGAAGAGATTGGCCGTCGAGGAGAGGATGAACCGTTGCGCGCCGTAAGTCACGGCGTTCTGCAGCAGATTCAGACCGTTGGTGACGTTATCCCCCAGATATTTGAAGGGCAGCGCCATGGATTCGCCGACGAGGGTGTTGGAGGCGAAATGCATGACGGCCTCGGGCCGCTGAGTCTTGAACAGGGCCTCGACGGCGTCGAAGTCGGCCAGATCGCCCTGGACAAAGATGGCCTCGGGGGGAATGGCGGCGCGATGGCCCTGTGAGAGATTGTCGAAGACGACAACGTCTTCGCCTGCGGCAAGCAATTGCTCTGCAACCACGCTGCCGATGTAGCCTGCGCCACCTGTGACGAGAACTTTCATGGGACACTCCTGTCGTTTTGAGTCTTTTGTGACCGGGTCATCTCAAGGCCCTATCATACACGCGCCGGGGCAAAGCGTCAAATGGCGGCGGCGTTTTGAGGATGCGCCCTTCATAGCAGCAGCTGCCGCAGATCCCGCCGGTTTGCGGGGCGTCTGCGGCAGCTGCGGAATCGGTGAGTGTTTTCGTCGGCCCGGCGAGTCTCAGCGCTCTGCGGGAGAGGCGTCCTCGCGCTCTTGGGTCTCTTGCCTCAGAAAGTCAAAGAGGTCTTCGGGACTGAGGAACCCGCGGCGTTCGCCGGTGCCGGGGCATTCCAGCGAGGCGCGCCAGCGTCGCTCCCCTCCCTCGGTGGTTTCCCAGAGTCGCAATAGATAGGAAAGATAACGCGGGTGAGTTTTTCCCTGGCGCATGGTCCCTCATTCTGAGTTTGAGTCGCGCTTTCACTCGAATTTCACTGCTCGAAGTTTGTCCCCTCTGGGTTTTCCCGCGCTCATCCGTGAGCCATGCTGCCCCGAAGGCACACGCTCGCGTCCGTCGGGTCATGCGCGCCGCCGCCTCGCCATCCGTCGGACGCCTTATCTCTCTTGCCATGCGGCGACGAGCCGCGTGCCCAAGTCTACCAGCTGCTCCAACGCCGTCGGATCGAGCAACTGCGTGTTCTGAAGGGTGATCTGCAAGCCGTGCGAGTCAATTTTTACCGCGAGCGGCAGCTTCGCGGGCCAGTCGGTGAGCGCGCGTTCGACATCGAAGGTGAGCAGCCGCCGGGCGGCGCGTTCGTCGTGCGCCCAGATCATATACCGCTCGCGGAGCGCGCCGCTGCCGAGCGGGACCTCCTGCAATCCCGGCAGGAGCGCGACATCCTCACCGAGCATCAGTTCCAGCGCTTTTTGCACCACCCTGCCCGCCAGCCCACCGAGGGCTTGCGGGTCGGGGATTGGGCCCGCTGCCGTGCGCGGGCCGATGAGGATCAGCCCGTCGGCGAGCGCGGCGCCCGCGCTTTGCCAGCACGTGCGGCGGTGGCCGGTGGACGTGCTGCTCTCGGAATCCGCTGACGAGGCGGTGAACGTGCTCTCCAGCGTCCAGGCGCTGCCCTGCGTTCTTCCCATGATCCGATAGCCGGAGGTGCGCCCTTCCCGGATGGGAGTGTATTCCCAGCCGTGTGCGGTCGCCGTCGTCTGCAGCGCCGCCATGCGCCGGGACTGGAGGCGCCGGTTGAGCAGCAAGATCGCGCCGATGAACACGGCAGTTCCTACCGAGACCACGATGCCCAACGTCAGATCGTCCATGGACACCTCCTTCACCGCCAGAGGCCTTGAAGCCATGACCCGCGAGCGAGGCCCGACTCCTGACCCGGTGGCTTTTCCTAGTGTTTCAGGGTCAGTGGCAAGTATACCTTGTAGCCTGCCACATACAACTCCGACAGGCCGGTTGTCGTGCCCGCGCTCATGTTGGGGATGGTGTTGTACTGCGGCGTCGTGCTGGTGGTGCGGAGGCCCTGCCCCTCGGCTAGAGGTGTAGCCAGGGTCGCGCTCCAGTTCCCCTGCGCATTGGCCGTCACCACTGCCAGCGAGGCTAACGTCTCGGTGATGTTATCGGTGTCGTCGCGGAACAGCTCGATGACGCAGTTGGGGCAGGGCGAGTTGGCGCCGGCTGTTCCCTGGACGGTGACGCCGCTGATCTGGGTAACCCTCGCCGGTCTGAAAGCCTCAAACGGATCCGGCAGGCTGGGGTTGACCTGGATGGCGCTTTCTGGCCTTGATGCGCCCTCCAGGTGCGGCCAGGCTTTGGTCTTGAGGATGACGTTGCTGCGCAGGGTGTTGGCGTCGTACAGGGCGCCGTTCAAGGAGATGGCTGACAGCTCCGCTTCGACAATCTGATTGCCCTGGATGGTGAGGGTTTTGGGGCCATCGGAAAGATAGATGCCCCGGCCGCACACCCCGATGGCGGTGTTAGCGCCATCGCGGCCAATGCGGTTGTTGCGGATGGTTTGACGTTGGCCACTCACGCGGATGCTATCGGCCTGCAAGGACCACTGCGAGATCTGAATACGGATACCCGCGAAGACGTTGTCCTCAATGGTGTTATCGCTGTCGGCGACGCTGATGCCGCTGCCGCCCAACCAATCCTCCGGCGTGCAGATCAGGCTGGGGTCGGTCTTTTTCTCTGTCACTCGGCCATCGGCGCGTGTGCCGATGAAGTTCCCGCTGAAGGTGTTGTGCGTCCCCCGAATCGCGGCCGCGACGCCGTTGAGGCCCAGGAAATAGTTGTTCTTGATCTCGTTGTAGTCAGCGCCGGTTATCAGGGCGACGCCATCGCTGCCGCTGCCATTCTGAGGATTAGCGCTGCGTAAAAGCGGCGCTGTGCCGGCGTCATTCAGCCCGAACCAGTTGTTCTCAATGAGGTTATGATCGGTGTTGACGTAAATGCTGGTCCTCAGATTCTGGAACCCCAGACCGCGAATGATGATGTTGTCGTTGCCGGCCACATCCCCGACGATTAACCCATCTTTCGTGCCCGTGCCCGGCCCGACGATCACGATCTTGGGGCCGGTGGTGCGCCCTCCTGGCTGCGTGCTGCCATCTATGGTGATGTCGCCATTCAGCCGTCTGAAGATGCTGGTCTGGGTGGTGTTGTAGACCTGGATTCTCCACAGCTGCTGGGCGGCGTCGTATCCGTGAGCGGCCTCGGCGGGGATGTTGAAGTTGATGAGCACGGGCCGTGAAGTCGCCAGGCGCGCCTGCACGATGGCGCGCCTGAGGGTACAGGGCGTGTCCGTGAGACAGGTCTTGCTCTGGCT
>JAAZNO010000498.1 GCA_012798275.1 Chloroflexota bacterium | reverse complement strand
GATGGCTTCGTGTAACGCTTCGAGCGCGGCGGGATACTGCTCCAGCGCGTAGAGGCTCCGCGCTGCCCTGCAGGGGTAGGCGGAATTGCCGGGTTCCAGGGCCGCTGCCTGACGGAAGGCGTCGAGAGCGTCTTGCGGACGTTGCAGCTCCAGGTAGATGTCCCCCAGCTGCGCCTGGGCCTCCGCCGTCTGCGGCGCGAGCGCGACGGCCTTTTGCGCCGCCGCGAGCGCGGCGTCATACCGCTGCAAACGGCAGAGAGCTCGCGCCAGGTGTTGCCAGTAGGGCGCGACTTCGGGCGCATGGGTGACTGCCTGTTCGAATTCTGCGGCGGCAGGGGCGTGTTCCCCGCGTTCGTGGTAGAGCTGGCCCAGCGCGGCGTGCGCTGCGGCATTCTCCGGCGCCAGGGTGATGGCGGTCTTCAGCATGTCCAGCGCCCGTTCTGCCTGCCCCAGACGCTGGAAGAGGAGCCCCAGATCCTGGTAGTGCATCGGCTCGTTGGGCTCCAGTTCCGCCGCCTGCGTGAATTGCCGCAGCGCTTCGGGGAGCAGCCCCTTGGCGGTGAAGGCGTGCCCCAGTTCGACGTACAGGCTGGCGGTCTTGGGTGATCTCTCTTGCGCTGCCTGCAGCGTCGTCAACGCCTCGTCGAGGCGCCCCAGCTCGCGGTACAGCGCGCCGAGCTGCCGCTGATAGTCCACGTTCTCGGGATCTATGCGGGAAGCGGTCTGGAACGCGCTCAGGGCCGCCTTGAGCCGCCCCAGCTGCCGATAGCTGGCGCCGGCGGCGGCGTGATAGGTCGCGTTGGCGGGTTCGAGCTCGATCGCGTTCTCGAAGGCCTCGCGCGCCGCATCCCAGTCGCGCCGCCGCGCGTAGGCCTCGCCGAGCCGATAGCGGGCCTCAGCCCAGTCGGGGCGCAGTTCCGCCGCCTTTTGCAATTCGGCGATCGCCGTTTCCACGTCTCCCAGCTTCAGACAGAGGCGGGCGTGCTCAAATTTCACCGCGGCGTCGTCGGGCGTGCAGGTCGCAGCCTGCCGATAAGCAGCGAGCGCCAGGTCGTCCTGTTGCAGCGCCTCGTAGATCTGCCCCAACTGTCGGTGCGCTTCCCCACAGCGGGCATCGAGCGTCAGGGCGCGCTCCAGGGTGACGATGGCCGCCTGCGGCTGCTGCTGCTCGTAGAGGAGGCGGGCTTTATCGAGCAGGTAACGCGGTTGTTGCGGGTCGAGCGTGAGGGCTCGATCGAAGGCAGCGAGGGCCTGCTCGACGGCGCCGCGGGCGGCGTACAGGCGCGCCATGCCGTGATGCAGCGCCGCCATCTCCGGCGCGAGACGCAGCCCCTCTTCCAGCGCGGCTTCGGCTTCGTGGTAACGGCGGAGCTCCAGGAGCATCGCCGCGAGCCGGCTGCGAGCGATGAGGTTCTCCGGTTGCGCGGTGAGCGTCTCCTGGTAGTAGGCCCGCGCCTCTTCGTAGCGCTTGCCCGCCTCGGCGATTTGACCCAGCAGCAGGCAGATCTCGGGGTCGCCAGGCCGCTGCGCGAGGGCCTGCCGGGCGGCGTGCTCCGCCTCCTCCAGCTGCCCCAGCCGGAAGGCGGTCGCGGCGAGCTGCACAGGATAGTCCGGCGCTTCTGGCTGTAGCGTCGCACTTTTGCGGAAAGCCGTCAGCGCTTTTCCCCAGGCCTGTTGCTGCTGATAGGCCAGTCCCAGGTGATAATGCAGGGCGGGATGTTCAGGCAGCAGCGGCAGCGCCTGCTCCAGGAGCGTTTGCGCCGTCTCGTGCTGTCCCAGGCGCTGCGCGACGATGCCCGCGTGGAGGGCGTAGCTGCCGTTCTGCGGTTGCAGTTCGACCGCCTGCGTGTACGCGGCGAGCGCCGCCGTGTCGTCTCCCAGCGCTTCGTGGACCTGTCCCAGGGCGTCGCAGGCGCCGTGGAGATGGGGTTGCAGCTCCAGCGCCTTCTGGAGCGCCGCCAGCGCTTGCACGGGCTCCTGCAGCTGCGCGTACGTCACGCCCAGCGCGTAGTAGGAGTGCGCTTGCGTCGGATC
>JAAZNO010000497.1 GCA_012798275.1 Chloroflexota bacterium | reverse complement strand
GGGCGTCGTGCCGCCCTCGCGCTATCTGGAGCTGCTGCGCTTGCAGGACGCCATCTATCCGGCGAACTACGTCAAATTGCGCTATGTGGAAAATCACGATCAGCCCCGCATCATGGGTTACATTCCCGATCGGGATCAAGCGCTGGCATGGACGGCTTTCGAGGCCTTCAACAAGGGCGCTTTCCTCATCTACGCGGGACAGGAATCCGGCGCAGCGCACGCGCCCTCCCTCTTCGATGTGGACAAAATCTCTTGGGGTGAGTACGAGCTGCAACCCTTCCTCAGCACGCTCGCGCAGCTGAAGAAAGACCCGGCGCAGAGGCAAGGCGAATTCACCGTGCTCGCCGGCGAACCCGCGATCCAGGCGGCGTGGAACGCGCCCAATAGCGGCCTTTACGGCATCTTCAATGTGACGGGGGAACACGGAGCGGTGAGCGTCGAACTGCCCGACGGCGTCTACACCGACGCCCTGAGTGGGAAAGACATCCCCGTGACCCAAGGGCGAGTCGGGCTTCCCGCCGCCGCCTTCATCTTGCGGACGGGGGCGCTGCCGCATCTCCCCCTCCTGCCCTCGGTGCTGATGGATTATTGAAGGGCCGGGCCGTCCCCTCACAGAAGCCCCGACCGGTGCGGTCGGGGCTTCTGCCGTCCCTTGTCGTCTGGGCCGGACGTGGTATGGTTGGGCAAAAGTGAGCGTGAAGGGTCAAAAGTGAATCAGGAGCGTACTGCAGAGCGCGATGTGACGTTCTCACAAGCGGGGGTCCTCGTCATCGCCGCCTACATTGCCGCGCAGATCCTCGCCGACGTCGGCAGCCTCAAGATCGCGCTGGTGGGCGGCTTCAGCATTGATGGAGGCACCTTCATCTACCCGCTCACCTTCACGCTGCGGGACATGGTGCACAAGCTGCTGGGACGGCAGGCCGCGCGGACGATCATCCTCGCCGCCGGGGTCATCAACCTGCTCATGGCGGGCTATTTCGCGTTTTTGAGCGCCCTGCCCCCCGACCCGGCCTGGGGACTCCAGGCCGCCTTCGCCGGGGTGCTCACGCCGGTGTGGCGCATCGTCAGCGCCAGCATCGGCGCGGAGGTCTTCAGCGAGCTGCTCGATACGGAGGTGTATCACCTGTGGGTCACCCGCATCACGCGCCGGTATCAATGGGCGCGGGTGCTGCTCAGCAACAGTGTCAGCATCCCCGTGGACAGCCTCATCTTTTGCTGGGGCGCGTTCGGCGGCGTGCTCCCCGCCGCGGTCGTCTGGTCCATTTTCTGGGCCAACGTCCTGGTGAAGGGGGTCACGACGCTTCTGGGCCTGCCCGCTATTTATCTGGTGAAGGGAGAGTAGGTGCTGGTTGCTGGATGCTGGATGCTGGGTGCTGGATGCTGGGTGCTGGATGTTGGTTGCTGGGTGCTGGGTGCTGGTTGCTGGTTGCTGGTTGCTGGGTGCTGGGCGCTGGATACCTTTTCCCACTCCTGGTGAAACATTGTGACAGATGAAGTAGAATTTCTGGAAGAGGACAAGCCGACGGCGGACGAAGCGCGCGACGAGGAAAGCCTGGCGCTGATCGAGGCCTTTCTCGGCCAGCATGGCGCGCCCGTCGAGGGGACGGACCTCGACCGCGAGGCCGAGGGATTGCCCGAAGGACACCGCTCCGGTTTCGCGGCGCTCATCGGGCGCCCCAACGCGGGCAAGTCCACCCTGGTGAACGCCCTCGTGGGACAGAAGATCGCCATTGTCTCCTCCAAGCCGCAGACGACGCGCAGCCGGCTCCTGGGCATCGTCACGCGGCCCGACTACCAGCTCCTGCTGGTGGACACGCCCGGCATCCACAAAAATCCCGCTTTCCGCCTCAACCGTCGGATGATCGAACAGGCAGTCGCGGCCATCCCCGACGCCGACGTGATCCTCTTCCTCGTGGATCTCACGACGACGCCGCGCGAGGAGGACATGTACATCGCCACACTCCTGCGCCAGAAAGCCGCGCGGCGCCCCGTCCTGCTGGTGGGCAACAAATGCGATCGGGTTCCAGGGGCGGAGGCAACCGCACGGCTCGAAGCCTATCACGCCCTGCTGCCGGAGAGCACCCCCATCTCCCCCATCAGCGCGCTGGAGGGGAGCGCGCTCGATGTCCTGTTGGACGCCATCGTGGCGCGCCTGCCCGAAGGACCGCGCTACTACCCGAATACGCAGATCACGGACCAGACGGAGCGGCACATCGCCGCCGAACTCATCCGCGAGGCGGTGCTCAACCTCACGCGGCAAGAAGTCCCCCATGCGAGCGCCGTCCTGATAGAGGAATTCGAGGAACGCGAAAACGGCATCACCTACATCGCGGCGACGATCTGGGTGGAGCGAGATTCGCAAAAGCCGATTCTCATCGGCAAGGGTGGGGAAAAGCTCAAACGCATCGGCTCGGCGGCGCGCGCCGAGTTGGAACGCTTCATCGGGGGGCAGGTCTACCTCGACCTGTGGGTGAAGGTCAAACCGAAATGGCGCGACGATCCCGCCCGG
>JAAZNO010000070.1 GCA_012798275.1 Chloroflexota bacterium | reverse complement strand
TTCCTGACGGTTGCCGAAGATTAAGAATCAATTTTTGCCCCCTCTCCCCTGGCCCCTTCCCCCCGCGCGCGCGGGGTGAAGGGGAACTTTTTTTTGTGGGGTTTTGCAGGCGGGCTACGCCCGCCTGCAAAACCCCCTTATTTTTTCTCCCCTCCCCAACGGCGCATACGCCGTTGGGGAGGGGGCAGGGGGTGGGGCAAAAGCTACAGGCCACAAAGGTTCATCCATCGCCGTCGAACTACCTGATGCCAGGCTGAACTATGACCGCACATTTTCATTCTTGAATGATATTCGCCAGCACCTGGCGTCTCCGGAAACAATCGCGCCGTCGTTTCCTGATGCTACAGCCGGCATAGGGATGCAAAATATCGTTAATTTCAACATATGATTTTCAAAATCTGCGGAATCTGCGTTCATCGGCGTCCAACATCTCTTCGCTCACAGCTCACGATTCACATTCTTCTCTCATCCGCGTTCATCTGCGTCCTCACGTTCCCACGTTCTCACATCTATCTGGGATCCGCCGCGCAGCCACCCGCGAGCGCCGGTTCCACTCCAGAGCGATGAGGGTCGCCAGCGCGCTGTGAGTGTGCTGCCACGTCCGCCGCGCCCGCCGCGCCAACAGGCCCGGACGGTTCAGCCGGACAATCAGCTGGCGCGCCCCCTCCTCCAACTGCTGAGGGGTGAGATGCGCGGGCTGAAAGTACACCCGGTCCTGAGTGCAGCACGCATAATCGTCAGGGAAATGGCGCAGCAGCAACCGTCCTTCCGCTATCAGCCGCTCCCAGAGCAAAGTGCCCGGCAACGGCGCGAGGATGTTGATCAAGGCGCAGTCAATCTCCGCCTCCAGGATGAAGCGCTCCAGCTGCGCGAACGTTTCCGGCGTGTCCTGATCCAGCCCCACAATGAAGCTGCCGTAAACGCCCAGGCCGTGCCGGTGTAGATTCGCCAGCCGACGGCGGTAACCCTCGGCGTTGGCCCCCAGCAGATTGGGCTTGCCGATTTGCGTCAGCGCCTCGCCGTTGAGCGATTCCAGGCCGACGAAAACATAGACACAGCCCGCGCGCTTGAGCCAGATCAGCAGCTCCTCATTATCCGCCAGGGTGATCGCCCCCTGAATGGTCAGGCGGCGCCGCAGCCCCCGCTTCACCAGCTGCTGACAAATTTCGATGACCCGCCCCGGCTGCAAGGTGAGATTGTCGTCTGCCAGAAAGACCATCTTGTGCGCCGGGAGCGTCGCCAATTCATCCACGACGTCGTCCACGGGCCGGGTCCGGTAGCACTGAGCGTAAAAGCGCCAGATCGAGCAAAAATCGCAATGGCCGAGACAGCCCTTGGAGGTGAAGGCGACCTCGGTGAAATAGCCGCCGGGGTAGAGATCCCGGCGGGGCGGCACGAGCGACTCCAGCGCGTCAAAGCCGCCGTCATAGCGTGCCTGCAACCGCCCTGCCTCGAAATCGGCGAGCAGCCGGGGCCATGCGCCCTCCGCTTCGCCCACGACGACGGCGTCCACATACCGGGCGGCTTCATCGGGCAACGCCGAGGCATGGATACCGCCCAACACGACGGGGATGCCCGCGGCGCGATATTGCTGCGCGAGCGCATAGGCGCGGGGCGCATTGGGCGTGAGCGCCGTCAACCCCACGAGATCGGGCCGCCAGCTCAGCCCCTCTTCGAGACGGAGATTTTCGTCAATGATGCGCACTTCCCAGGAGGCCGGCGTCAACGCGGCGACATAGCCCAGGTTCAACGGCGGGATGGGAAATTGTGCGGGGCCGCGTTGGACG
Source organism: Chloroflexota bacterium (assembly GCA_012798275.1). GTDB lineage: Bacteria > Chloroflexota > Anaerolineae > B4-G1 > SLSP01 > JAAZNO01. The sequence goes on along the minus strand of JAAZNO010000070.1, from coordinate 1,054 downwards.
CGCCCGTTGAGCATGTGCGCGGGATTGATCAACAACAAGCGACGACTCATCCAGAGCTCCTCTCCAACCACCGATTCAGCCGCATGGCCGTGTCCTCGATCTGCGCCAGCGCGTCGTCGAATTCACAGGTGGTGTAATAGCCCGCTGGCCGCCGGGTGATGAAATCACACGGCAACCAACCGTCCCACGAATAGGCCAGATCGGGGAACGCCGCCCGACCGACGGTGCGCAGGGCCGTGACCCCGCAACGGCCCAGCGCCTCGGCCAGGGGCAGGAACTCCGGCGCGCGACTGTCCAGGGCCACACTCAACGTTTGCAAATTGCGCGCGGGCAACCGGCCCAGATACTCAGAGGGAAGCACCGCCAGCTCCGGCACGGGGCGCACGATCACGGTGCGATCGCGCGCGTCATTGATGGCCTCCGCCAATATGAGCGGGTCGTAAGGCCGATGATCCACCACGACCAGGAAAGGGTCCTCGTAGGTGGAATGCACCGTCGCCCGCCCGCCCGCCGCGAGGGCGTGGAACTTGTCAAAGCGCGAGTGCCGGCGGTGCAGATCACACAGCCCACAAGGAAGCCGCGTCCCCAGCACCCGCAGCGCCGCCGTCAGCGCCGCCGCGTACTCCTCCGGCATGAGCGCGCCCCCCTCTTCCACGAAATGCAGGCGCGGCGAAAGGCAGCCGTTCTGATCCCAGATGAGCGTGTCCAGCGCCGCGAGGGGCGCCACCAGGGGCAGCCGCTCCGCGGTGAGAAATTCGCGCGCCACGGCGCTGAAGCTGAGCTTGTGTCCATGACGATGGAGACGCGGCGAGACCCCCGCCCGGCGGACATCGGCCTCGATGCGCGCGATCGTGTCATCGCCGGCCACCAGCACCAGGAGATCCGCCTCCCGCAGCACCGCCGCCTGCAATGCCACATCGTCGTAATCCCAGAGCAACACGGCGACGTTCGCCACCAGTGCGGGATCGAGCTCCTCCAGGGCGGCCAGCAGCAGCGGCGTGAAGAAAGGCTCGCGGCGCGAATTGCGGACAAGGATCGCCGGTCGCGGCTGCAG
>JAAZNO010000069.1 GCA_012798275.1 Chloroflexota bacterium | reverse complement strand
TCTGAGTCCGCGCTCCTGGCACACGTTGCCCGTCCCCCGCGGGCAGACGTAAAGCTTCACGCAAATAATAGTATTATCAGCACTACAGTCTTGTCTGACATCCCAGGTATACTGAGACTGGCGTGTTCTATCAGCCGCCCATAGCCCCTGCCTGGCTATGGCACCCTTAGTTCACAGGAGGTTTCAATCCATGTACAAGAAGCTATTTATTCCAGGGCCGACGCACGTGCGCGAGGAGATTCTGCAAGCACAGACCGCTCCCATGATCGGCCATCGCGCCAGGGAGTATTCCGATCTCCAGGGCAGAGTGACCCCTAAACTGCAACAGCTCCTCTACACTCAACAGCCCGTGTTCATCTATGCCAGTTCCGGTACCGGCGTGATGGAAGGCTCGATCCGCCAGGCGGTGCGCCCCGGCAAGCGCGCCCTGGTCACCGTCTGTGGGGCGTTCTCCAAGCGCTGGTTCGAAATTGCCGTGGGCAACGGCATTCCCACCGACAAGGTCGAGGTCGAATGGGGCCTGGGCTTCCGCCCGGAGCAGGTCGTGGAAGCGTTAGGGCAGGGCGACTATGACGCGGTGACCATTACCCTGAACGAAACCTCCACCGGCGTGCAAAACCCCGTCGCCGAAATCGCCGCCGCCGTGCGGGCCGCTTACCCGGACGTGGTGATTTTGGTGGATGCCGTCTCCTCCATGGCCGGCGTGAAGATCGAGTTCGACGCCTGGGACATTGACTGCGTGCTGGCGAGCTCCCAGAAGTGTTTCGCCCTGCCGCCGGGATTGACCATGGCCGCGGTGAGCGAGCGGATGTTCAAGCGTGCGGGGGAAGTGCCGGGCCGCGGCTATTACTTCGATTTCCTCGACATGCTCAAGTATTACAAGAAAAATCAGACGCCCGCCACCCCCGCCATCAGCCTGATCCAGGCTCTCGACAAGCAGATGGACGACATTCTCGCGGAGGGACTGGAAAATCGCTGGGCGCGCCATTTGGAGATGGCGCATCTCGTGCAGGCCTGGGGGCGCAAGTATTGGAAGCTCTTCGCGGCGGAGGAGTTCCTCTCCCCTACCGTCACCACCATGGTCAACACGCGGGGCATCGTCGTGGGCGACCTCAACAAGGCTCTCGCCGAGCGCGGCGCGATGATCTCCAACGGCTATGGCGACCTCAAGGAGAAGACCTTCCGCATCGCCACCATGGGCGATCTCACCGTGGCCGATGTCCGCTGGTTGCTGGGCGAGATTGACGACATTCTGGGGCTGGAGTAGCCGGCCGGTGCTGGATAAGGAGTGAAAGACATGGCCAAAATTTTGATTTGCGATCCCGTGGATGCTGAAGCCATCGCGCAGATGCGTGAGGCCGGCCTGGAAGTGGACGTCAGGGACACCATCAGCCTCGAAGAGCTGGAGCAGGTGCTCAATCAGTACGACGGCATGGTGGTCCGCAGCCGCACCAAAGTCCGCCAACCGCTGATTGATGCGGCCCCGAATCTGAAGTTGATCGTGCGCGGCGGGGTGGGCCTCGACACCATTGACGTGGACTATGCGCGCAGCAAGGGCATCACCGTCCTCAACACCCCCGCGGCCAACTCCGCGGCGGTGGCGGAACTGGTCATCGGCCTGATGTTGACCCTGGCGCGCCATATCACCCTCGCCGACGCGACCATGAAGGCCGGCAAGTGGGAGAAGAAGGCCCTCGAAGGCACTGAAATCGCCGGAAAGACGCTGGGACTCATCGGCTACGGGCGCATCGGGCGGCTGACCGCCCAGAAAGCGCGCGCCCTGGGCATGAACGTGGTGGGCTACGATCCCTTCATCACCATCAATGACGCCGGGGTCCGCGCGGTCGAGCTCGAGGAGCTGCTCAAGATTTCCGATTACATCAGCCTGCACGTGCCGACCACACCACAGACCAGGGGGATGGTGAGCACGGCGCAGTTCGCGCAGATGAAGCCGACCGCCTACGTCATCAACGCCGCGCGCGGCGGGGTAGTGGACGAGGCGGCGCTCTACACCGCTTTGGTGAACAAAGTCATCGCCGGCGCGGCGCTCGACGTATACACGGAGGAGCCGCCCAAGAGCGAGGGGTTGCTGCAGCTGATCGCTCTGCCGCAGGTCGTCGCCCTGCCGCACCTGGGCGCTTCGACGGTCGAGGCGTTGGGGCGCGTGGGCGGGGAAGTCGCCGCACTGGTCATCGAGCATTTCAAGAAATAGGAGCGCCCATGGCGAACATCAAGGCCTTTCGGGGCATCCGCTATAACCCGGACCGTTTCTGCGACCTCTCGGAGGTGATCACGCAGCCCTATGATCGCATCCACGAGGCGGAGCAGGCTGCCTATTACGCGCTGAATCCCTACAACTTCTGTCGCATTGATATGGGCCTGCGCGAGCCGGACGAGCCCGACAACAACGTCTACACGCGCGCCCGCGCTTATGCGCAAACCTGGCAGGCGGAGGGGATTCTCATCCGCGATCCCCACCCGGCACTGTATGTGCTGGAACAGCGCTTCACCACGCCCGACGGTCAGGGGCACGTGCGCCGTGGCTTCACGGCGGCGTTGGAGCTCACCCGCTTCGACGAGGGGGTCATCCTGCCCCACGAGCGCACGCTGAGCGGCCCCAAGGCCGACCGGCTGAATCTGACGCGCGTGACGCAGACGGCGTGGGGCCACATCTTCGTGCTCTATCCCGACGCGGAGAATCGCATCAACGCGCTGCTGCAACCGTTCCTGGATTCTCACATGCCGGCGCTCCTCACCGAGCGCGTGATCGAGCCGGATGTGGAGCAGAACTTCTGGGTGGTCCATGATCCCGCGATCATCGCGGCAGTCATCGCGGAGATGGCGCCGAAGCGCAACCTCATCATCGCCGACGGGCATCATCGCTACGAGACGGCGCTCAATTACCGCGACGAGATGCGGGCGCAGCATCCCGACGCTCCCGCCAACGCCGCCTTCAATTACGGGCTGGTTACCTTCGTGAGCATGAGCGATCCGGGGTTGGTGATCCTGCCGACGCACCGCCTCATCTACGGCTATACGCGGATGGATAGCAAGGCGCTGCTGCAAGCGCTCACGCCCTATTTCGAGGTTCAACCGTTGGCAAACCGCGAGGCGCTGGAAGCCGGGCTCGCAGCGGCGACACCTGTACAGCCACGCTTTGGCTTCTACGACGGCAGCTACGTCCTCCTCACGCTCAAGACGCTCGACAGCATGGCGCAGCTGGTTCCCGAACGCGCGCCGAGCTGGCGGGCACTCGATGTCGCCGTGTTGCACGAGCTGATCATCGAGCACGTCATGGGCCTGAGCAAGGAGAGCGTGGCGCGCAAGGAGAACCTGGAGTATCTGCGCGACCCCAATCCCGGCTTCGAGCGGGTGGATCGGGGCGAGGCCAACTTCCTGTTCCTGCTCAACGGCACGCGGATGGAGCACGTCCGCGCCTGCACCGAAGCAGGCGAGAAGATGCCACAGAAGTCCACGGATTTTTATCCCAAAATCATCAGCGGGCTGGTGTCGCTGCCGCTGGACGACGTCATCGAGTAGGCCGCAACGCGATACATGCCGGGGTTAGCGCACGCTAGCCCCGGTTTTGTCTGTGATTGCCTGTTTAGCATTCTATGCTACAGTGGTCCCACGAGGGACGATGAGCAATTTTCTATATCTGGTCACCTTTATCGGGGGGATGGTATCGCTGGCACTGGAGCTCGCGGCCGGACGGCTGCTGGCCCCCGCCTTCGGCACCTCGGAGCTGGTCTGGTCCGCCATCATCGGCATGATCCTGCTGTATTTCGCCATCGGCTACGTCGTCGGCGGGCGATGGGCCGATCGCTCGCCGCAGCCCCAGACGCTGTACACTATTTTGCTCGCCGCCAGTGTGACGATCGCCCTGATCCCCTTGATCTCCCGTCCGGCGCTGACACTCGCGGCGCGCGGCATGGCGGCGCTCAACGCCTTGCAAGTCGGAGGGCCGCTGCTGGCGGTGCTGATCCTCTTCATCGCGCCGGTGACGCTGCTGGCGTGCGTCTCGCCCTTCGTCATCCGCCTGGCCATGACCGATCTCGGCGCGGCAGGGATGACCTCAGGCAAGATCTACGCCCTCTCCACGCTGGGGAGCTTCGTGGGGACGTTCCTCCCCAATCTCGTGTTGATTCCCGCCCTGGGGACGCGGCGCACTTTTCTCCTGCTGGCGCTGATCACCCTGCTGCCGGGGATCGTCGGTCTGTGGCGCAGCGCGCGGCGGCGCGCGCGGGTCGGCGTGCTCCTGGCGCTGGCCATCGTGCTGCTCGCCTCCACCGACGCCGGCCCCATCAAACCGCAGGCGCGGTTGATCTACGAAGAGGAATCCACGTATAACTACATCCAGGTGCTCGAAGGCGAACAGGGGACGCGCTTCCTGCTCCTCAACGAGGGGCAGGGAATCCATTCTGTCTACAATCCCAAGACGCTATTGACCGGCGGGACGTGGGATTACTTTCTCATCGCGCCGTACTTCAATCCGCCGCCGCAGACGCCGGAGCAGGTGCGCAGCCTGCTGGTGATCGGCTCCGCGGCGGGCACCATCCCCAGGCAATACACCGCCATTTACGGGCCGATTCCCATTGACGGCGTGGAAATTGATCCGGCCATCGTGCGGGTGGGACGCGACTATTTCGACATGACGGAGCCGAATCTGCACGTGGCGGAGATGGATGGCCGCACTTTTCTCGCGCAGACGACCGCGCGCTATGACGTGGTTGCCGTGGACGCTTACCGGCTGCCGTACATCCCCTGGCATCTCACGACGGTGGAATTTTTCCAGGAGATTCGGCAGGTGCTCACGGAGCGCGGCGTGGTCGCCATCAATGCCGGGCACACGCCCGACGATTGGCGGATCGTCGAGGCGCTCGTGGCTACCCTGAAGCAGGTTTATCCTTCGGTGCATGTCATCGCCGTGCCCGACACTTTCAATGCCATCATTGTCGCCACGGTCCAGGAGACTTCGGCGGCAAACTTCGACGCCAACCGGCGCCTCTTGCGCGACCCGCTCCTGGCGCGAGTCGCCGAACGCGCTGCCGCCAATCTCGTCACCATCGCGCCGGGCGGCATGGTCTTCACCGATGACCGCGCTCCCGTTGAGCTGCTCACGGATGCGCTGGTCCTGCGCTACGTGCTGGGCACGCCGTAGGGCGCAGGAGGTATCACGGGCGAACGCCATGAGGGTGAGGTGGTGAGCAGCCGTTGGGCCGGGGAGGGAATCCCAGCCTGACACGAGCACACCGCGCTAAAGCGCGGTGTGTGGGAGCTCGCTTCAGCGAACTCGACCTGTCAGGCCCGGAATTCCATCCGGGGCGGGGCTGAGAGCAGCCTGAAGTTCGCGGTACATGGGTCATGCAAGTGATTTTTTTCGCTGATTCGCTGATTCGCTTTTTCGCTGACTCGCCTGTTTTCTGAGAAGATATTGGACGTCGAAGAACGCAGATTCCGCAGATTTTGAAAATCATATGTTGAAATCAACGGGATTCTGCATCCCAATGCCGTCGGTAGCATCAGGAAACGACGACACGATGGTTTCCTGAAACGTAGTGTGCTGGCGAACATCCTACAAGCAAAATAATGTGCGTCGCAAGTTGTGAGCGAAGGCTGCGACAGATCTCGACTCTCGACTCCCGGCTCACCGATCTCTATTTTCAGAGGAGATGCAAACATGATACGAAGCAGGGGTTATTGGATCCTCGTTCTCGGACTCATTTTGATGCTGCTCGGCGGCTGTGGCGGCGGTGAGACGCCCGCCGCCACGGTGACGCCCACCCGCACGCCACCGCCGACAGCG
>JAAZNO010000496.1 GCA_012798275.1 Chloroflexota bacterium | reverse complement strand
CGCCTCCAGCAGCCGATCCTCGCCGAAGAAATCGCCGCGACTGTCCTCGGCGTCGGTCACGCCATCGGTGTAGAGGACGAGCAGATCCCCCGGCGCGATGGAGACGACGCGCGAGGTCCAGGCCTCCGCCTCCCGCACGCCGAGCGGAATGCCCGTGCGACGTAACGCCCGCAGTCGCCGGCTGTTCTGCGTGCTCAGCAAGAAGGGCGGATTATGCCCGGCGTTGCAATAGGTGAGGGTGCCGTTTTCCGGGTCGAGAATGCCATAGAACACGGTGACGAAAAGATCGGCATGGGTGTCTTTGAGGATACGCGGATTGGCCGCCGCGAACACCTGCGCCGGGTCGAGCGGATACTGCTCCGCGAAGGTGCGAATCACCGTACGGCTCACCGCCATGTACAGCGCCGATCCCAGGCCCTTGTCCGCCACATCCGCGATGACCAGGCCCATGCGACCGTTGGGGAGGGGAATCACATCGTAGAAATCGCCGGAGGTCTCACGGGCCGATTCCAACGCCACGGCGATCTGCCAGCCGCGCACCTGCCAGTTCAACACCTCCGAAAGCTGGCTGAGCAGGAAACCGGCCTGGATTTCACCCGCGACCGCCAATTCTTGCTCAATGCGCTGATAGGCCAGCGTCTGCGCGTGGACTTTGACCGCGTGCAGCGCCGAGGCGATCTGCGCCGCCAGCGCCTGGACGGCCGGCAGCAAGTTGCTCAACGGCTCCTGATAGCGCACCCGCCCGGTAAAGGTCAGGCAGAGGCCGCCGATAGGCTGCAGGGTCTCGACGTCGAGGATCGGCGCCAGCAGATAGGGCGTCTCAGCGGGCTGCGCCTGCCAGGGAAGGGATTCCCCTTCCTTGAAGCAGCGCGATTCCGTCACAGCGCGGAGCCAGATCCAACCGGCCTCGCGCAATGGTCGCGCGCTGAGGGGATGCAGCAGCAACGTCTCATCGGGGAAGAGGCGGATTTCCACCCGGCAGCCGGGGAACATCCCAGGGACGTGTTCCTGCAGCACTTCCGACAGACGCATCTCCTCGGGGGGCGTGCCCAGGATTTGCCGCGCCAGCCGCTCCAGATTCTCCATCTCACGGGAGCGCCACATGCTGCGGATGGCGGCATGGCTGAAGCGATACGTCATGTAGCTCACCATCAGCACGCTGAGCATGAACAGCCCGTAGCCCACGGGGCCGGTCTGCGACCACAGGCCGGCAGCGAGCAGCGCGAAAGGGTCCACCAGCAGGGGCCAACCCAGCGCCGCGAGCATGAAGCGCAGGTACGCGCGGCGCGCGGCGCGGTCGAAATTCAACGTCCTGGAGGTGAGATAGTACAGCAGATAGGGGATCCAACATACCATCGAGGCCGCCTGCCTGAACAGCGTCGCCGCGACGGCCGGCCCCAACCCCGCCAGGCTGAGGCCCGGCAAGGGGAAGCTGCCCCCCCACCGGCCATAAAGATCCAGCGCCGCCATGCCCCCCAGCAAATAGCCGGCATAGCGCAACGCCAGGTTCCGCGCCCGATTCCAGCGCACATCCCGATCCGCGAGGCGGCGCCATTCCGACGCCAGGTCCATGCCGGCATACAGCACGCCCAACCAGAGCGCGTCAGGGCCAAACATCAACGCCGCCGCCCAGGTGATCACCGGCTCGAAGGTGCCGCTGGCATTGGCAAAACGGCGCGGGTTCAATTCCGTTAACAGGAAGAACTCAAAACGGCGGAACAGGTAGAGCAGTCCCAGGAAAACCAGAAGCAGGGGCCAGATGCGCGCCAGCAGCGCCAGGTCGGTCCGCAGGATGAGCCACACCAGCCCTGCCAGTGCCAGCGGCGCGCCATACACGAAGCTCACCACATCGCTGACCTGCCCGACCCGCTGCAAGTCATCCGCCGTCTTTTCGATCTCGGGGCGAATACGTTTTGCCAGCGCCATCCACAGAGCTTCCATACGTCTTCTCCTGGCCGCCTCACTGCCGACGAGGGGCGTCGTTACGCTCATTTATCACAAGCAAAATCGCCTCTGACCGCAAGGAACTCTGAAAACACAAGGCCTTCCATCTTTTGCCCGGCCCTGGCCGACCCACAATGGCAGCCCGATCACCTGGCGCCAGGCTGGACGGTCACCTTAAGTCAAACAACTGCGAGGAAGCTCAAGCCCCTGGAGGTCAAGGCTGCCGTTCTGCGACCGACGCTTCAACAGCCGCAAGGAATTTCCCTCTAGGGGGTCGAACGCAAAGCGAAAATCGTCCGTCAGTTGGCGGATGAAATGCAGGCCCAACCCTCCCACGTCCCGCTGCTCCAGCGCCGACGTGAGATCGGGCGGAGAAACCCGCCGCGGATCGAAGGATCGGCCATGGTCATGCAGGGTGACTACCAGCCCTTCTGCCACAATCTCGAAAGTGCATTCGATGTCGCCCTCAATATCCGGCCCATAAGCGTGCTCGATGATGTTATCGCACGCCTCCTCCACCGCCAGTTGGATCGCGCCAGTCGCCTGGTCATCCAACCCGGCCAGGCGGGCTGCCTGCTCCACCAGCTCACTGATGGGTTCCAGGCTGGCGCATTTCGCCGGAAAGAGGTACGGCCCGGCAACGTTCATCTCAGTAAATGCAATTTCGATCATCGAATGTCCCCCCGCGCCGAACCGACACGATATAAAAGCAAGCTGCTCACTTTCCAGCAAGCAGCCTGCTCTGTCAGCGTGGAAGGTCGCGGATTGAGGGAATCCGCCCCCCTCAAAAGCTGCCGACGGCGTGAAGTACGTCGTCCTCAATGCGGAACAGGGGGATGAAGCCCGCCAGATCGAGGGCGCTACGCACGCGCTCCGAGGGCGCCGCCAGCACCAGCTCCCCACGATCCAGTTTGCGGCACGCCTTCTGCACATTGATCAACAAACGCAGCCCGGCACTGGAGATGAATTCCACTTCCGACATATCCAGGACGATGTTGAAATGCCCCGCTTCGAGCAGCTCGTTCAACGCGGCTTCCAGTTCCGGGTAAGTCGCGCTATCAATGCGCCCGGAGATTTTGACCAGATCACAATGCTTGAATGGCTCGAGTGTGTACTTCATACTGGTTCTCCTTCGGACTGAATGGATGATGACGAGGCCATTATACCCCGAAACGCGCAAGAAGGAAAAATTGGCTCCGGCCGCCAATCAGCGCGGCTCCAGATGTTCCTTCGCCCATACCGCCGCCTCGACCCGCGAGATCAGGTTCAACTTGCGGAGAACGTTGCTGACGTGAAAATCCGTCGTCCGCACGCTGATGGTGAGCACCTGGGCGATCTCCTTGTTGCTCAGGCCCGCCATCACCAGGCGTAACACCTCGCGCTCCCGCTCGGTGAGGCTTTCGCGCAGCGCGGCGACCTCCGCCTCCCACCGACGCACCCGCGCCAGCTGCTCCGCGGTCCACAAGCTCTCGCCGCGCATCGCCGCACGCGCCGCCTCGACGATCCGGCCCGGCGCCTCATTTTTCAGCAGATATCCCATCGCGCCCACCGCCGCCATGCCGGCTAAATACCGGTCGTCATCATAGGCAGAAAGCGCCACGACGCGCACCGGCACTCCCTGCGCCCGCGCCGCCGCAGCCACGGCCACCCCATCCCGCCCCGGCAGCTGGCAATCGAGCACGGCCACGTCCGGCCTGAGCGTCTCCAAGAGCGCCAACGCCGCGTCGCCGTCGTCGGCCTCGCCCACCACGGTGATGTCCGGCTCCCGGTCGAGCAACACCCGCAGCCCCACCCGCAACGCCGGATGATCGTCAGCCAGGATCACGGAAAT
>JAAZNO010000068.1 GCA_012798275.1 Chloroflexota bacterium | reverse complement strand
GGATTGCATCCCAAAAAGGCCAACCGGTTAGGCCCCGCCTCGATTTTAAGGGGTCGGGTGGCGTCGGCCAGATTCTCGCCGCCGCCGAACCATTGCCAGCCGCGCTCACGGAAGAGTTCCAGCGTGTGCAGGATCCAGTCGGAGCCTTTGTCGGCAAGGTGATTGCCGGTGAGCTCCACGATGTTCGTGTTGATCTCTTCCAGCAGCGCGATGTAGCGGTCATCGGAACAAAAGGACATGCTGCCGCTGCCCTCGACGGGGCAATCGGGCTTGAAGGAGACTTCATCGCTGACGTGAACGAAGTCCGCGTCCACAAACCATGGTTTGATGTCCAGCGCCGGATAGGTGATCCCCTTGCTTTCCATCAGCTGCGCTGTCGCCCGGGTGATGGCCGTGACGCCGGTCATGGCCAGGATAGTCAGCGCCTCCTCGTCACGATTGAGGAGGAAGCTGGCCGGCAGGTCCAACAACGGCAGCGTCTCCGGGCGAGAGGGGCTGTCCAGCGCCAGGGGGATGGTCAGGGGGTAATCGGCGATGGCGGGCGTCTTTTCGAGGAGCGAGATGCCGTCCACGCGCAGGACTTTCCAGTGCGGCGTGAGTTCATCGAAGGGCAGGATCGTCCACCCGCGATGCGCTTCGGCTTCGGCGAGGAGTTGCTCCGCCGCGACGAGTGTGTAGGCATTGGTGGCCGGCTCGCCCAACAGCTCCTGCAGCGCACGCGCCGTGTCTGCTGTGAGCAGCAGGGGGCGGGTCGCCCACGTCTCAGCCGGTGTCCCGTTCCACGCAGCGCGCAGATCGGCGAGGGTGATGTCATCGTCCACGGTGAAGAAGGGGACGGCGACGGCAAAAGTCCACAGCCCCTGCAAATATGCGGTGGGGTCGGCGCCGACGCGGAGCTGCACCTGGGCCACTTCGGGCGTCTCGCTCCAGGCGAAATAAGCCGCTGTGGCTTCTACCCGCGCTTTGAGGCGGGCGCAGGCTGGCGCGGGGACGTCGGGCCTACAGCCCACGAGGACGGGGTAAACTGGCGTCGGCGTGGGGGAGGGCGTGGGCGTCGGCGCAGGCGTGGGGGTAGCGGTGGGACGCGGCGTGCGTGTCGGTGTGGGCGTTGATCCCGGCGTCGGCAGCGGCGTGCAGGCAGCGAGGAGGGTGAGCAGTAAAAGCGCGCCCCAGCAGCGTTGGATGCGGGTCCGTAGTTTCATGGGTCATCTTGCTCCTGAAACAGATGGGCAGAGGCCCATCCTTTGTGGGGTGGCGGTGCCGCCCTGCAGAGGGGCATTGTGAATCTTTGTGCGGCTTTGTCAAGTCAGGGGACGCAAAACCGGGCCGCTGCTGCGACCCGGTCTGTGGGCGATAGAGGACTTGAACCTCTGGCCTCCGCGATGTCAACGCGGCGCTCTAACCAACTGAGCTAACCGCCCGCAGAAGAAATTATACCACCTTCCGAATTTTCGGCAACTGGCTCGCGCTTTGGGGTCAAGGTCACTCCGCGGCGCTCGTCAGCACCACGCGGATGTTGCCGGGGCCGACCAGGCCTTCGATCTGCTGTCGCAGCGCCGGCGTGATGCGGGTGCGGTCATTGGGGAAGGTCAACTGCACGCGCCTGGGCCCTTGCGCTTCGCCGTTCTGCAGGTAGATGATGAAATGATCTTCTCCCTCTTGCGCCTGCATGACCTGATAGAGCCGTCGTAAACGCTCGTAATCTGCCTCGAGATTGGCGGTGCGCTGCAGGGTGACGCAGAGCGTCGCCGGCGCTGCCGGCGGCTCTTCGGGAGGCAGTTCGGCGGTCACGGCGTTGACCCGCGCAGGGCTCTCCGCCGGGGCGGGGCGAGTGACCGGGGGCGCCGGTGCATACACTGGCGGCGTCTCCCTCACGAAGGGATCTTCTGCCGGCAGCGCTGATTCCGCCGGCCGCAGCAACTCTTGCGGCGCTTTGAGCCAATCGGCCAACAGGGGAGGGTCTTCCCGCTCCGCCCGCGCGTCGAGTTTGCCGCTGACAACGAGCACGCGCCCCTCGGTGAGCAATTCGCGGCAGCGCTCGTAGGTGCGCGGGAAGACGACGACCTCGGCGGCGCCGCCGGGCCCTTCAAGGGTGACAAAAGCCATCATGTCGCCCTTCTTGGTGGTGATGCGTCGAATCCGCTGCACCATGCCCAGGGCGGTGAGCTGTCGCCCGGCGGGCTCGGAGCTCAGACGCTCCAGCGTGGTGTTCGTGAGGCTCAGCGCGAGCAACTCGCGTTCCTGCTGCGCCAGAGGATGTTCGGAAAGGTACACGCCGAGCAGTTCCTTTTCCCATTCCAGGATCTGGCGCGAGGAGACGGGAGGGTACTGTGGGGGAAGGGTGAGGGTGTGGCCGAGTTCGCTGAAATCGCCGAACAGGGAGAATTGCCCCACGTCTTGCGCCGCGTGGGTGCGGGTACTGACATTGAGCAAGGTGTCGAGGAGGGCGAGCAGGGCGGGACGCGGGCCGAATTCGTCCAGCGCGCCGGCTTGCATGAGACATTCGAGGGCGCGGCGATTGACTTTGCGCAGGTCTACGCGATGGGCGAAGTCGTCCAGCGACGTGAAGGGGCCCTGGTTCTTGCGGTTCTCCACGATCAGGCGCACGGCTTCCTCGCCGACATTCTTGATGGCGCTCAGGCCGATGCGGATGGCGCGCTGCCCATCGGGCTGATGCGCGATGGTGAATTCCACGTCCGAATGGTTGAGGCTCGGCCCCAACACGGGCAACCCGGTGCGGCGGGCGTCGGCGATGAGGAAGCCGAGCTTCTCCACGTTGTTGCGCTCGGTGGTCATCAGCGCCGTCATGAATTCCAGCGGATAATGCGCCTTGAGGTAGGCCGTCTGCGCGGTGATGACGGCGTAATCGGTGGCATGCGCGCGGTTGAAGCCGTAGCGCGCGAAGAATTCGATGTCGCCCCACACCGCATCGGCGATCTCCGCCGGAATGCCGCGCGCTTGCGCGCCCTCGCGGAACATCCGCTGATGTTTTTCCATCAGGTCTTTTTTCTTCTTCGCGACGGCTTTGCGGATTTCGTCGGCCTGTCCGGGCTGGTATCCTGCCATTTCCACCGCGATCTGCATGATCTGCTCCTGGTAAATCAGCACGGAGAAGGTATCGTCGAGGATGTTTTCCAGGATGGGATGGCGGTAAGTGATCGGTTCCTCGCCGTGCAGGCGCTTGATGTAGGTGGGGATATTTTCCATCGGGCCGGGACGATAGAGCGCGATGGCGGCGATGATGTGCTGGAACTGGAACGGCAGCATCTCCTGCAGGGTGCGGCGCATCCCGGCGCCTTCTACCTGGAAGACGCCGGTAGTCTCCCCGCTGGCGAGCAGATCGTAGAGTGCTTTGACGTCGGCGTCTTTGACGGGGTCGTCGGGGACGCGCTCGTAGGGGATGGTGTTCAGGTCAAGTTTGCGGCCATGTTCTTGCTCGATGAGTTCGCAGGTCTTGCGCATGTGCGTGAGCGTCCGCAAGCCGAGAAAATCCACCTTGAGCATCCCCAGGGCTTCCACGACGTCCATCGCCCATTGGGAGACCCGGTCGAGGGCGTAGGTTTCGCCGTCGCTTTTGGTGGGGCGGTTCAGCGGCAGGTAGTCGGTGAGCGGACGATCCGAGACGATGACGCCGGCAGCGTGCGTGCTGGCATGGCGGGCGACGCCTTCCAGCTGCTGCGCGGTGTCGAGCAGTTTGCGCAGGTAGGGCGTCGTGTCGTAGATCTCTTTCAATTCGGGGAGCGTCTCTAACGCTTCGGCGATCGAGACGGGTTTGCCGGGGATGTTGGGCACAAGTCGCGCAACCCGATCCACTTCATTGAGGGGGATGCCCTGAGCGCGCCCCACGTCGCGGATGGCGGCCCGCGCTCCCAGCGTCCCAAAAGTGATGATCCCGCAGACCTTATCGGCGCCGTAGCGTTCTGCCGCATAGGTGATCAGTTCGTCGCGGCGGTCGTCGGGAAAGTCGAGGTCAATATCGGGCATGGAGATGCGGTCGGGGTTGAGAAAGCGCTCAAAGAAGAGCCGGTTCTTGAACGGTTCGACGTTGGTGATCTCCAGGGTGTAGGCGACGACGGACCCCGCGCCCGACCCGCGCACATTCCACCAGATGTCGCGGCGTTCTGCGGCCCGGCACAGGTCCCAGACGATGAGGAAGTAATCGTCGAATCCCATGCGATGGATGATGTCCAGCTCATATTCCAGCCGTTGCCGGTATTCTGGGCGGGTGGCGTCCTGGCCGTAGCGACGCACCATGCCTTGATCGCACAGGTGACGCAGATAGGTCGCCGGGTCGGCGTAGGCTTCGGGGACCGGGAACTGCGGCAGGTGATAGGGCGGGGCGAAGGCAATCTCGACGTTACATTGCTCCGCGATGCGCACCGTGTTTTCCAAGGCTTCGGGGATGTGCGCGTAGAGCTGCGCCATCTCCTGCGGCGAGCGCATGAAATAGGAATTGTCGCTCATGCGCATCCGGTTGGCCTCGGCGACCAGCTTGCCGGTGCCGATGCAGAGCAACACATCGTGTGCCTCGTATTGATCCTCGCGCGCGTAGTGGATGTCGTTGGTG
>JAAZNO010000495.1 GCA_012798275.1 Chloroflexota bacterium | reverse complement strand
TTTAGCCGAGCTGGGCGACAAAACGCAGCTCGCCGTGTTGGGGCTGGCGAGCAAGCGCCCCTCCCCCTGGCTGGTGTTCATCGGCGGCAGCCTGGCATTGACCGCCGTGACCGCGCTGGGGGTGGTAGGTGGGCAACAACTATCTCGCTGGATTCCGCAGCAGCGCCTGCTCCAGCTCTCCGCCGTCGCCTTCGTGGGGATGGGGGTACTGATGGGCCTGGGCGTCCTGTGACGCGCGGGGGAGCCGTCCCCCAACGTAAAAAAGAGCCTCGCCGGGCCCTCAGCCGCCCGACAGCCTCACCCCGTAGTTTGCGGATTATTTCTGCAGCCGCATTCCATTCAGAATCACCGCCAGCGACGCGCCCACATCCGCCACGATCGCCAGCCACAGCGACCCCACCCCGGCCGCCGCCAGCCCAAAGATAGCCGCCTTCACCGTCATGGCAAAGATGATGTTGGCGCGCACCGTGCGCCGCGTGTGGCGGCTCAAGCGCACAAGGAAAGGCAACTGCCGCAAATCGTCGCCCATGAGCACCACGTCCGCCGTCTCCAGCACCTGCTGCGAACCGGCCCCGCCCATCGCAATCCCCACATCGGCCTGCGCCAGCGCCGGGGCGTCGTTAATGCCGTCCCCGACAAAGGCGACGACCTCGCCGGAGCCGTTCCCCGCGGCGCGCTGCAAGTTGCGTATAGCGTTGACCTTGTCTTCCGGCAGCAACCCGGCGCGGACCTCATCCACGCCGGCAGCGCGCGCAATGGCCTCCGCAACGGTGATCCCGTCACCGGTCAGCATCACGGTGCGCAGACCTCCCAATTCCCGCAGCGCCGCAAGCGCCTCGGCGCTCGCTGGCCGGAGGGTGTCGGCGATGGCAAAGAGGGAACAGACGCTCTCTTCATGGCCCACCAGCGTGACCGTTCGGCCTTCCGCGGCAAGACGTTCCGCCTCACGGCAAACGGCCTCGGAATGCGGGAACACGGCGTCGAAATAGGGATGGCTGGCAACGGTCACGCGCTCGCCGTTGACCCGTCCCGTGACGCCATGCCCCTCCAGGACGGTGACGTCCTGCGCCGGCAGGGGAGTGAGCGCCTGCGCCTGAGCTTCGGCCACCAAAGCCCGCGCCAGGGGATGGGATGATTGCGCCTCGACAGCAGCCGCGAGTTGCAACCCATTGCGCGTGCAGTCAGCGTCCTCGCACACCTTGAGGATGTCCGTGGCGACCGGTTTGCCCTCGGTCAGCGTGCCCGTCTTGTCGAAAGCGAAGAGCGTCACCTCGCCCAGGCGTTCCAGCGTCTGCCCTCCTTTGATCAGGACGCCGCGTCGCGCCGCGTGGGTGAGCGCGCTCACGACGCTCACCGGGGTGCTGATGACCAGGGCGCAGGGACAGGCGAGGACCAGGAGTTGCAACGCCCGCATGAGCCAACCGTTGTCGCCCCAGAAGGGTTGTCCCCAGAGCAGCGGCGGCACGCCAGCGATCAACGCCGCGATGAGGGTCACGGCGGGCGTGTAGACCCGCGCGAAGCGATCCACAAAACGCTGCACCGGCGCCTGGCGCGCCTGCGCCTCCTGCACCAGGGTGATCATGCGGCTGAGGGTCGAATCCACAGCGCGGCGCGTCACCTCCACCTCCAGAGCGCCGGAGGTGTTGATGGTGCCGGCATAGACCTCGTCGCCGGCGGCTTTGTCCACCGGCACGCTCTCCCCCGTGATCGCCGCCTGATCCACCGCGCTGCGCCCGGCGCGCACCACGCCGTCCACCGCAATCCGATCGCCGGGGCGAACGAGTACCCGTGCGCCGACAGCGACGGCCTCAACCGGAAGGAGGTCTGTCGTCCCATCGGGGCGCAAGACCAACGCCGTCGGCGGCGCGAGGTCAAGCAGGCTTTCCAACGCGCCCCGCGAACGCTCGGTGGCGTAGCTCTCCAACGCCTCGCCCAGGGAAAAGAGCACGACCACGATGGCCGCCTCGCTCCACTGGCCGATGAGCATCGCGCCGCACACGGCGATCACCATGAGCGTGTCAATGCCCGGCATCCGCGCGCGCCACCCCTCGTTGAGGGCCTGGCGGAAGACGGGGGCGCCGCCCACAAGGATCGCCAACGCGAAGACTGCTGTCGTCACCAGCTCCGGGACGCGAAAGAGCGATAGCGCCAGGCCCACCAGGGTCAGCCCGCCGGCGAGGGTCATGAGGACCATCTCCGTGCGGGAGAGCAAAAAGCGGGCGAAGGTCGCCAACGCCCGATCCTGGGACGCAGCGGAGCGCGTCCGCTCGACCACAAGCGTGTGCCCCGTCTCTTCCACAATGCGCGACACGCGGTCGAGGTCGAACTCAGACGTGTCGAGCTGCACGGTGAGTGTCCCCGTCCCGGGGTTCACCTCACACGTGCGGACGCCTTCCAGGGCGCGCACCTGGGTCTGAATCCGCGCGGCGCAATCCGAACAAGCCAATCCGGCGATTTTGTAAGTACGGGTCTCGGACAAGAGAACCTCCAGGTTTCCTTCCGCCCGGTCACAGGCGGAGGGAGGCGTTTTCCAGGCGCATGGCTGAGGCCATCTCAGGCATGGCGAGCATGTTCCAGGCTTTGCTGGAAGAGATCGCGGATGTGCTCATCGTCGAGGGCGTAGAAGACATGACGCCCCTCTTTACGATAGCGCACTACCCGCAGCGCGCGCAGCGTCTGCAGCTGGTGGGAAATGGCCGAGTGCGTCATTTCCAAGATTTGCGCCAAATCGTAGACGCACCACTCCCCCTCGCTCAGCGCCGCAATGATCCGCACGCGGGTAGGATCGCTCAACGCCTTGAAGAGCGCCGCCATCTGCGCCGCCGTCTCTGGATCGAGCAACAACGGCTCGCTCTCCGGCAACGAATGTCCGCAAACTGATGAAGTGTGCATTCCGCCTCGATACTCTATATATGAACAAGTACTCATATATTAGCACGGGAAAAGGGATTGTCAAGGGGCAGAAATCAGAGGGGAGAGGTGTGAACGACAGTTAGATTTATCAGGGGTTGACCCAAAAAGGTCGGACGTCGAGGCCGGTACGGCGGGACACTTCTTCGGCGATGCGCCGGAGCTGAAAGGGTGGGACGCGCTCGACGCTTTCCTCCGCGACGGGGTAATCGGTGCTGTAGATCTGCACCTGCCGCGGGCGGATTTCGGCCACGGCCGCGATCCACGCTTCGAGAGGATCGCCGCGGGCGTTGGTCACGGGGCCATCAATCAACACGCTTTGGAGGAAGCAATTGGGCAACGCCTGCAGGTGCGCGAACACCGCCTCAAAGGTGACGCCTCGCGCCGGGCGGTTGATGCGGGCAAACGTCGCCGGGTCGCCGGCATCCAGCTTCATGATGGGGACGTCCACCCACGGCAGCGCCGCCTGGACCTGCGGCAGATGCAGGGCGGTGGCGTTGGAAAATAGCGTCACCTGCGCGTGAGGGGCGAGGCGGTCCCGCAGCTGTCGCACGCCAAAGACCAGCTCGTGGAAATAGGGGTGCAGCGTCGGCTCGCCGTTCCCGGAGAAGGTGAGGGACTCCACTTCCGGGTAGGCGCGCAATGCCAGTTCCACGGCCTTGAGCACCGGCCCCACACCAGGGAAATCCTCCGCCGCCGGGGTGAGAGTGGCCCCCGGCGTGACGCCGTAGTGACAGTAGACGCAGTTGAAGGAGCAGACTTTGCGCTCGAGGGGCAGGATGTTGATGCCCAACGAACGTCCCAGGCGGCGCGAAAGCACCGGTCCGTAGGTGAAACCGCGCTCAAGCGGCAAGACACGCATCCGTCGGATCCCTCCCTCACAGCGGCGCGACCATGGACTTCGCGCGCGCTATTCCTCAAGCAAGTTGATGCGATTGGGGTACTTTTTCGTCACCAGCTCCATCCGGGTGAAATGCCAGACGTCCTCGGACTTGTAAGCCTCAACG
>JAAZNO010000006.1 GCA_012798275.1 Chloroflexota bacterium | reverse complement strand
GGGGCGACACGCAACACATCCGGCGCGAGCAGGGGATCTCGCAGTGCTTCGGCGTCTTTAAGCGTGAGATAGGCGGGACGGTCGAGCTCCTGGCGGAGTGAGCCGGGAATCACGAAGAAGATGTTCGTGCCGATGGACTGAAACTGTGCGGTGATGTAGCTCTGCACGCCCTCGCCGACCGAGAGCAGCGTGATCACCGCGCCGACCCCGATGATGATGCCCAGCATCGTCAGCGCGGCGCGCAGCTTGTTGGTGACCAGGGAACGCAATGCCAGGCGCAAGCTTTCCAGGAGTTTCATTGCGACGCCTCCTCGCGCTTTAGCCAGGCGTCGGCGTCAATGGGATGGGCCACGGCCTCTTCTTGTGAAATGACCCCGTCGAAAAGGTGGATGACGCGATTGGCATATTGGGCGATGTTCGCGTCGTGAGTCACCAGGATGACGGTGATGCCCTGCTCCCGGTTGAGGCGCTGCAAGATCGCCATTACCTCTTTGCCGGACCGACTGTCCAGGTTGCCCGTCGGCTCATCGGCGAGGATGATCGAGGGATTGTTGACCAGAGCGCGCGCGATGGCCACTCGCTGTTGCTGCCCGCCGGAGAGCTCGTTGGGCAGATGGTGCATCCGGTCCCCCAAACCTACGGCGCGCAGGACTTCTTCCGCGCGTTGACGCCGCATGCGCAGGCTCGCGCCGGCGTAGATGAGCGGCAGCTGAACGTTTTCCAGCGCCGAGGTGCGCGCTAACAAATTGAAGCTCTGGAAGACAAATCCGACCCGTTGATTGCGGACCGCTGCCAGTGCATCCTCCGACATATGGCTGACGTCGGCGCCATCGAGATAGTACTTGCCGGCGGTCGGCTGATCTAAGCATCCCAGGATGTTCATCAGCGTGGACTTGCCTGAGCCGGAGGGCCCCATGATGGCGACCGCCTCGCCTCGTCTGATCGTCAGCGCAACGCCCCGCAGAGCGTGCACTTCCTGCGTCCCCATCTGGTATATTTTCCGCAGGTCCTGGACTGTGATGACCTCATCGTCCATGATGGGCCTCCCTTAAGGTGTGTTGCCGGCGGGCGGCCCCGTCAATTCAAGGAGATTGGTCCGTCCCTCTGCCACCAGGGCCACCGTGACGCCTGCCTCAAGTCCATCGAGGATCTGCGTGTAATTTTCATTGTGCGTACCGATAGTGAGGGCAACCCGTTGCGGCTCGGTGCTGCCGGGCGTGCAATAACAATAAGTGAACAGCTCCCGCGTTGTCGGATCGGTGCGGATGGCCCAGGTGGGGATCAGCACCACATCCTCTATCTGCTGCGTGCGGATCAGGATACTGGCGGTCATGCCGTCGCGCAGGGCCACGGCGTCGGTGGGATCGAGGCGCACGCGCACGGGATAGGCGACGATGCCGGCAAGGTTATTCGCCGCCGGGGCGATGGTCACAACTTCGCCGGCGAGCGTCACGTCCGTATAGGCGTCCAGCGTGATCTCGGCTTTCTGCCCCACCTGGATTTTGCCGATGTCGGTTTCATCCACGGTGACATCCACAAAGAAGACGCTGTCGTCAATGAGGGTGACCGCCGGGCTTGTCGTCGGCGCCGGGACGCCGCGTTGCAGGTTCACAGCTGCGACCACGCCGCTGATGGGTGCCTTGAGCGTCGCGGCCGCCAGGTCGTCGCGCGCTTGCGTCAACGCCAGCTGCGCTGTGCGGATCTCCAGGGCCACGCTTTCCAGGTCGTCCTCGCTCGGCCCTTCTTCCAGCTGCTTGAGGCGATTTTGGGCCTCCTTGTAGGCATTCCACGCCTGGGTGACGTCGCTCTGAGCGCGCGTGCGCTCCAGTCCGGCCTGTTGCTGGAGCCGTACCCAGGCCCAGTAAGCGTCGTCAGCTGCCTTGCGGGCTCGATCGCGCACCGCATCGCTGACCTTGCCCTCCTCGAATTCCATTTGACGCATCCCGAACTGCGTTTGCAGGTCGCGGAAGCGCGCTTCGGCATTGCTCAGATCCTCATTGAGGAGACTGCTGCTCATGACGCGGGTGTAATTGAGGCGGGCGATAGTCAATGTCGCTCCTGCCTGGGTGACGGCGTCCCGCGCTTGTTGCAGTTCCTCTTCAGTGGGCGGATCGGCGAGCTGCTTGCGGCGCAGTTCCGCCTGTTCCAGGGTGATGGTGCTGCGTTCGACGGCGCGTTCCAGAGCGGTCGTGTCCAGCTGCGCCAGCGTCTGCCCTTCCTCGACACGGTCCCCAACGGCAACGGCGACGCTTTCCACCGTGCCGGGGACGCTGAAGCGTACGTCTACCCGTTGATTGGCGGCCACATTTCCACTGACGGCGACGGTAATGTCAAGATTGCCGCGCAGTGTTTCGCCCGTGCGCAGTACTTCGACCTGGGCCTGGGGCTGCTGCTGGCGAAACCATCCATACCCAACCACGGCTCCCACGAGGAGCACTCCAATAATCAGCCACCTCCAGATTTTCTTCATGCGGTGCCTCCGTTATTTGTGACTCCGGTCATAATTGACCAGGGTCATATTATACCATGAACTGGAAATCCCGTACAAAAAAGCCCTCCTTCTTCACTGGCTCCACTGGGGGGTGAAGAAGGAGGGCTTGGGCGGCGATCACATCTCCGTGAGCGTCTTCTCGAGCACTGGGATAAGGGGGAGGGCCTTCCCCGCGCCGATGGCGACGCACGCCATGGGGGCATCGGCGACGTAGACGGGCACCCCGGTCTCCTGGGTGAGCAGCTGATCCATGCTGCGGAGCAGCGCGCCGCCACCGATCAACGTCATCCCGCGGTCAATGAGGTCCGAGGCGAGTTCCGGCGGGGTGCGTTCCAGGACGCCCTTGACCATGCCGATGATGATCCCCAGGGATTCCTCAAGCGCTTCGATGACGTCATCGGTGTTGATGGTGACGCTGCGCGGCAACCCGCTGACCTGATCGCGACCTTGCACTTCCATGCGCAGGGGGTCACCTTCCAGGGGCAGGGCCGCGCCGATGCGGATTTTGGCCTCTTCGGCCGTTGCCATGCCGATCATGAGGTTGTATTTGCGACGGACGAAGGCCGCGATGGCTTCATCCATGCGCACCCCGCCGACGCGGACCGCGGACGAGGCGACGACGCCGTATACCGACAGCACCGCTGCTTCGCTCGCCCCGCCGCCGAGATCAATGACCATGTGTCCGCCGGGGGTGTGAATGGGCAAGCCGGCCCCAATGGCTCCTGCCAGCGGTTCGGGGATCGTGTAAGCGCGGCCGGCGCCGGCCTCGAACGCCGCGTCCTTGACGGCTTTGCGTTCCACCTGGGTCACGCCAAAGGGCACTGTCACCATCAAGCGGGGTTTGAACAGCCGATGTTGTCCTACCGATTTCTCCAGGAATTTCTGGATCATCTCTTTGGTGACGCGATAATCGGCGATCACGCCATCCCGCAAGGGGCGACGCACCTGGAGGGTCTCGGGCGCCCGTCCCAACATGGCCCGCGCCTCTTCGCCGACGGCGATGACACGTCCCGTGTTCACTTCTTGGGCGACGACCGAGGGTTCCTGCAGGACAATGCCCCGTCCGCGCACATAGACGAGCACGTTCACCGTCCCCAGGTCAATCCCAACTTCGGCTATCAGTGCCATACTTCCTCTCTCATTTGCGTGCGTCTAGGACAGATTGAGATTTGCATGTTGCACGACATCTGGTGATAATACACGATTTAGGTGATTTGTCCACTAGCGGCAGGGTTGAGCCGCAGCTGGCCATGGGGCGCGCCCGCAGCTGCTGGCAAACGTCACGCCAACGCCGGGAGCGCAGGCCCTACGCCGCCAGGCCATCACCCGCGAAATGCAGGAACTTGCCGCAAGCGCGGGCCTGCTGAAGCGTTGAGGTGGTGAGGCCCGCGTTCAGGCGGGCCAGATCTTGCGTCCTCCGCCCGGCGGGACGATGCTGGCGATGGTGGCCAGCTCCTCAGCGGTCAGCGGCGGGAGCAGCCCGGCGCGTACATTATCTTCCATCTGCGCCCTTGTCTTGATGCCGGGGATCACCGTCGAGACGGCGGGATGCGCCAGCGGGAATTGCAACGCCAGCTGCGCGAGCGTGCGTCCCTCAGCGAGCTGGCGCAGGGCTTCTACTTTTTGCAGATCGCTGAGGAAAATGCGATGTTCCTCTGGATTCTCGTGCCAGCGCGCGCGGAAGTCGCCCTCGCCGAAGCGGGTTTCCGGCGTGAATTTGCCGGTAAGAATTCCCATCGCCAGCGCGCCGCGCACGATCACGCCGATGTCGTGCGCCTGACAGTAGGGCAGGATGTCATTTTCGGCGGTGCGATTGAGGATGCTGTAATCCACTTGCAGCGTGGCGCAGTGGCCATCGGCGGCGAAGGCCTGCAGGTATTCAAAGTCGCTGGTGCTGACGCCGTAGGCGCGCACTTTGCCGTCACGTTGCAGCCGCTGGAAGCCTTCCAGGAAGATTTCCATCGTCGGATCGCGGAAATCAATGTGGCTCTGGATGACGTCTATGTACTCCGTGGCCAGGCGGCGCAGGTTGCTCTCGACCCCGGCGATAAGTTTCTCGACGGTGGTGTAAGCGCTTTGCCGGCGCACGTCATCGAAGCCCTGCCAGCCAATCTTGGTCGCGACGATGAACCGCTCACGGCGTCCTCGCATGGCCTTGCCGAGCAGCATTTCGCTGTGACCGCTGCCGTAGATGTCGGAGGTGTCGAAGAAATTGATGCCGGCATCCAAAGCGTAATCTATCGCCTCCAGCACTTGCATGTCATCGGTGGGACCCCAGACGTCGCCGCCGGCAGCCCACAACCCCATGCCGATCTCGCTCACCCTCATGTCGGTCTTACCCAGCCGACGGTACCTCAGCCTCTCGGACATATTTACCTCCTCGGAAAATGGCCCCGAATGAACACGAATTTCACGAATCAGAAATTGAAATTCCTGGTCCCCCAGGGCTGATACGTCCCCAAACAGTGCGCTTCAGCGCGGTTGGCTCGTGTCAGGCTGGAGGTCGTTACGGCCTCTGCTCCTAACTCACAACTCGCAACTCGCAACTCGCAACTCGCAACTCACAACTCGCAACTCACAACTCGCAACTCGCAACTCACAACTCGCAACTCACAACTCGCAACTCACAACTCGCAACTCACAACTCACCCTTCACACATTATTTTCTCTGAGATCGTTCCCCTCCCAGGTCGCTTGTAGCACCGGTCCATCAAACGCCACCAATCGCCGGGCCAGCGCGCGCAGGGTTTCCGGCGTCCCTGAGGTGTAGAAGAGATGTCGCGCCGCGGCCGAGGCAGGAGCGGTCAGCCCCAGGCGCTCCAGGACGCGCGCGGTCTGTCGCGCCACCGCGGGAGCGGGATCCACCAGCGCAACTTCTGGTCCCGTGATGCGGGTGATAGTCTCTGCCAGGAAGGGGTAGTGCGTGCAACCCAGCACCAGCTGATCTGCGCCGGCGTGTAACAAGGGGGTGAGGCACTCCCATAGCCGGGCCTCCGTTTCGGGGGCGTCCCACTCACCCCGTTCGACTTGTTCTACCAGGCCGGGGCAAATTTGGGTTTCCAACCGCACGTTCGTGGCAAAGCGCTCCACGAGACTGTGGAAGAGCTCCCCCTGGAAGGTCGCCGGCGTCGCCAGGACGGCAATCACGCCGCTGCGGGTGCGTTCTGCGGCGGGTTTGACGGCGGGTTCCATGCCGACGAAGGGAATTTCAGGGAAGGTCTCGCGCAGGGTGCGGAGGGCCGCCCCGGAGGCGGTGTTACAGGCAATGACGATGATTTTGGCGCCTTGCGCGCGCAGGAATCGTGTGATGCCTTTCGCGTAGTCACGCACCTCGGCCAGCGACCGCGTCCCGTAAGGCACGTGAGCTTGATCGGCAACGTAGAGGGTGCTTTCGTGGGGAAGTTGCCGGACGAGCTCCCGCCAGACGGAGAGCCCCCCGACGCCTGAATCGAAGACGCCGATGGGCCCGGTCGGGCAGAGGGGGTCAGCCAACACTTCCGTCATCACAGCCGTGAACATACATCCAGGCCGCGCGTCACTCTCCCGCGGCGAGGGTAATCTGATAGGGTGCGAGTTCTGTCGTCACCGGCGCGAGCGCCGAAATGACCAGCACGACCCGGTCGTCCTGGCGGCTCATCGGCAGGGTCCAGCTGCCGGTGTTGCCGTTCCAGCGCAGCAGCGGGGTCACGGTGATGCCGTCCTGTCCAAAAGTCACGGCCTGCAACAGCCATTCTTGCGGCAGGACGTTGGCATGTCGCAGGAAGCCTTCCGCAATCCAGGCGGAATCTGCGGTCTCGACGTCGTCCATGAATGCCGTACTGCCGTCAACGGTCAGCTGAATGTCGTCGAGAGCCAGGCCAGGCTGATTCACGGCCGCGTCGGTGACGTATTCAAAGCGGATGGCAATGGTCTTGCCCACGTAGGGGGACAGATCCACGGTGCGTTTGACCCAGCCATTGCTCTGTCCGGTGAGGCCGCAGCCGTAATTGTTGCCGTTGGGGTTACTGCGGGTGCACTCCAGGCTGGGATCGTCCAGGAGCCGCCATTGGATGCGCGCGTCGTTCAAATCCTGGGGGAAGCTTCCCTCTGCGGTGTAGCCGACCGCCACGTAGGCATAGTCCCATTCATCCTCGATGTAATACCACGTCTGAAACGAGAGTTCGGCGGTGCGCGCGTCGGTCAGATCCACAATGCGGGTGAGGCGGGAGTCGGATTCGTCCTCGCGGTTGGACCACCACAGGTATTTACCGCTATAGGCGTCGGTGTCGAGCAGTTTTACCCGTGTCTCGCCGGTGAAGGTCACCGCTATGGGCTGCTCGCCGTTGATTTCGATATAATCCACGCCGTACTGACTCACCGTGCCGTTGAGGCGGTGTGAACTGCCGGAGAAATCGAGTTCCTCAGCGATGTCGGGCGTGATGGGGTTGATCTGGCTATAGCCGTAGCGCCCATCCTCGAGATCGGGCCTATCCAGCAAATTTGCCACGGTCCAATCGGCAAAGAGCTCCTTGTGGGTCAGCTCCAGTCCCAGATTCTCCTGCAGCACCAGGTCCACGCTCTTCATGCCGTTTTCTGGATGCCCCACCAGGGCTTTCGTGGCCTCTTCGCCGAAGCGATCGAGGAAGTACTCCATGAACAGGTACGCGGCGCCATAGTGAGGGGAGGTGTCGTCTTCTTCCGGCCAATTGGTGAGCTGCGTATCGGGCTGGAGCATGTAGGCGAAGTCGCTGCCGCCGACGTCATACTCGCCGCTGCGACGGTAGGAGCGCTCGTTGAGCGCCATCGCCATTTCCGAGCAGCCCTCGTTGAGCCAGGTGCTCTCGTTGCGGTCGCGGTACCAGTGGATCATGTGCTGGAATTCATGCGCGAGTACGCCGTTGTAGAAGGCGTCGCCAACGTCAACGTTTTCCAGGTTGATGTAGAACATCTCCATCTCGTTGGAATCGGGGCGAACTGCGCGGACGTACTGATCGGTGCTGGAGAAATATCCCGCGATGCTGGACCCCAGTCCCGTCGCATGGAGAATGTTGAGGTGCGGATCGCCATCAATGCCGGGATTGGGCTCCTGACCAAAGAATTCGCGGTTGGTGACGTAGGTGTGATTTTCGAAGAGCTCCGCGGCCGCTTCCAGGTCGTCCTGATTGACCCGCGCTCCCTTTTCGACCCACATATAGACGTGATCGGTCTTGTACGCCAGCACGGCGGTGATGACAAATTGCTGTTCGGTATCCAGGTTCTGGGCGTTGAACTGACGCTCGGTGCCGACCGGGTAATCAGGATTTACGGTCGAGGCGACGCGGGAAGTATCTGCGGGCACGCCAAGGTAGCGGATGCCCAGCTCGTGCATGTCTGAGACCGGAATGTCGCTTTGTAGAACTGCATTCAGCGTTTCGAGCGCTTCCTCTGGCAACGGTTCGACGACAAGCGGCGTTTCGAGGGGCGGCGCCGGTGTGATTTCACCCCCGGGCTCCAACGTAGGCCAGTCGGGGAAGGGCGTGCTGCTGGGATTGTCGGTGTTATTGACGACCCACCATACGACACCCCCCACACAGCAGCAACACACGCCTGACAGCAGCAAAATCACCACAGCGATAATAACATAGGTCAACCAGCGGTTCGTTTGTCCATTCATATTCATGGGGAAGGACCTCTCTTTGTTTATTGCCAGAATGAAAAGCATTATAGGCGCGGTTGTGAAGAAGGCAAGAGTGCGCGAGGGGACGCGGGGGGATTGACCTCGCGCCAAATGCTTTTATACTGAAGACGTTGTCAGCGGCTGGTGAGAAGCAGCCGAGAACAGTAAGGTGAGTTGTGAGCAGTTCGGCCGGGGGGTGGGATCCCCAGCCTGACACAGGCAACCGCGCGACGACTCTCTTCTCACGGCTCACTGCTCTCTCTATTTTTGAAGGAGACGCCATGTGCTGGCGCACATCATCCAAGCATGAAAATGTGCGGTGACTGTTTAGCCTGGCGCCAGGTAGCTAGACGGCGATGGATGAACCTTTGTAAGCTGTAGCTTTTGCCCCGCCCCCTGCCCCCTCCCCAATGGCGTATGCGCCGTCGGGGAGGGGGAGAAAAAAATAAGGGGTTTTGCAGGCGGGCGTAGCCCGCCTGCAAAACCCCACAAAAAAAGTTCCCCTTCCCCCCGCGTGCGCGGGGGGAAGGGGCCAGGGGATAGGGGGCAAAAATTGATTCTTAATCTTCAGCAACCGTCAGGAAATCTTCCGTTTTTTTTAGCCAATGGCTGAACAGTTACTCTGTGAGCCATAACCCGTGAGCAGCGACGGCGACGGCTCACCGGTTCGGCTGGGGATGGAATCCTCAGCCTGACAGGAGCCCACCGCGCTGAAGCGCACTGTTTGGGGACGTAGCAGCCCTGGGGGACCAGGAATTTCAATTTCTGATTCGTGAAATTCGTGTTCATTCGGGGCCATTTTTGAAGGAGGTTGCCAATGTTGCAGATTAAAGTATTCGGTACGACGCCTCCCTGCGCGAATTGTAAGCGCGCTGAGCGCGAGGCCCTCAAGGCAGCGGAGCGCTTCCCCGGACAGGTGGAGGTGGTGAAATATGATGCGCTCGGCCCGGAGGCGGAGGCTTACGGCGTCCTATCCACGCCGTTGGTGGTCGTTGGCGATGAAGTCGTCGGACGGGGCAAAGTCGTCCCTGCAGCGCAG
>JAAZNO010000494.1 GCA_012798275.1 Chloroflexota bacterium | reverse complement strand
GGCGCGGCTGTTGCCGGGGCGCACCTGCACGCCGGAGGCCTTCGAAGAGCGATTGCACTCCCTGGGGCTGGAAATGGTGCGCACCCAGACCTGGCAGGAGGACTACGACCTGATTTGGGCAGTCAAGCCCGGCGTCATGACGCCGATCCCGCCGCGCACGCTGGAGACATTGCTCCGTTGCCCGCGTTGCGGCGCCGCCATGCACCAGGAGGAGCGGGCCTTCGTCTGTGAAAATGCCCATCGCGCTCCTCTCGCCGCCGATGGCGTCATCGAACTCGCGCGTGTGTGAGACTGCTGCTGGAAGCTGGTGGCTGGGAGCTGGTGGCTGGTTTCCCTTTACCTTCTGCTGAGGAGTCTTTATGGACACAAACGGCATTCTCGCCGCAGTAGCGGTAGACCTCCAACTGGCGCTGGAACGGGTGCGCGCCGCCGCGACGCTGTTGGACGAGGGGAACACCATCCCCTTCATCGCCCGTTACCGCAAAGAAGTCACCCTGTCGCTGGATGAGGAACAGCTTCGCCAGGTCGCCGAACGGCTTGGCTATCGCCGCAACCTGGAAGAGCGCCGCGAGACGATCCTCCGCACGCTAGAGGAGCAGGGCGTGCTCACCCCCGAGCTGCAGAGCGAAGTCGCCGCCGCCGATACGCTGCAACGCCTGGAGGACCTCTATCGCCCGTACAAGCCCAGGCGCCGCACGCGCGCCACAGCAGCTCGCGAAAAAGGGCTTCAGCCGCTGGCCGATTTGATCCTGGCACAGCCCCTCGCAGGGGAACGCGAGACCCTCGCCGCGCCCTTCATCAACGAGCAAGTCCCCACGGTCGAAGAGGCCTATGCCGGCGCGCGGGACATCGTCGCCGAGACGATCGCCGATGCGCCGGAGGTGCGGGGCGCACTCCGCGACCTGGCGCAACGGCGCGGGGTCCTCACCACCGCCGTCGCTGATGAGGCAAAGGATCCTGAGGGGGTCTATCGCATGTACTACGCCTTCTTCGCGGATGTGCGTAACCTGCGTCCCCACCAGATTCTGGCGTTGAACCGGGGAGAGCGCGAGGAAGTCCTCAAACTCAGCCTGGAGCTCCCCCCCGCCGAAAGCCTGGGCATTCTGGCGCGCCATTTTCCCGCCGACCCGGCGTCCCCGCTGAGCGAGGAGCTGCGCCTGGCTCGCGAGGACGCCTTCACGCGGCTGCTGTTCCCGGCCGTGGAGCGCGACACCCGCCGCGCCCTCACCGAGGTCGCCGACGCCCATGCGATCGGCGTCTTCGCCACCAATTTGCGCTCGCTGCTCCTGCAACCGCCCCTCCGCGGCCAGGTCGTCCTGGGCATTGATCCGGGCATTCGCACCGGCTGCAAGGTCGCCGTCGTGGACGCCACCGGCAAGGTGCTCGCCACCGACACTATCTATCCCGACCGGCATCGTGGCGAGGCGGAGGCCGTACTGCGCCGCCTGGTGCAGCACCATCACGTCACCGTCATTGCCATCGGGAATGGCACCGCCGGCCGTGAGACCGAAGCGCTGGTCGCCGGGCTGATCGGCGCGGGATTGCCGGTCAACTACACCATCGTCAATGAGGCCGGCGCTTCCGTGTATTCCGCCTCCAAACTGGCGCGGCAGGAGCTGCCGGACCTGGATGTCTCACTGCGCGGCGCGGTCTCCATCGCCCGGCGGCTCCAGGATCCGCTGGCCGAACTGGTGAAAATCGAACCCAAGGCCATCGGTGTGGGGCTGTATCAGCATGACGTGGATCAGAAAGCCCTGTCGGAGGCGCTCGATACCGTCATCGAATCGGCGGTCAACAGCGTGGGCGTGGATTTGAACACGGCCTCGCCGGCGCTGCTGGAGCACGTCTCCGGCATCGGCCCCAAAATGGCGCAGGCCATCGTGGCGTACCGGGACGCGCAGGG
>JAAZNO010000493.1 GCA_012798275.1 Chloroflexota bacterium | reverse complement strand
CGGGAAAACGTATGGCGGACACAGACACAGTTACTCATCTTTTCACCCTGGCGACGGCGGCAGAAAATGCGGCGGAGGCGATGTACCTGATTTTGGCCCAACGCTTCGCGCCGTACTCCGAAGTGGCCCGCTTCTGGCACGAGATGGCCCATGAAGAGACCGTCCATGGGCGCACGCTGGAGCGGCTGCGTGAGCGCCAGGCGCCGGAGGTGTTGGACTCGCCTGCGGATCCGTGTATGTTACAGAAAGCCGAGAGGAATGCCCATGAGGACATCATCGAGAGAGCCAGAAGGGTGAGCGACCTCGAAGAAGCGTACCAGCTGGCGCATGCGGTCGAGAACTCCGAAGTCAACGCGGTTTTTGAATTGCTTCTGACCACTTTCCCCGAAGATTCGGCGAGCAGTAAATTCCTGCGCGTGCAGTTGCATGAGCATGTACAGCGATTAATGACATCGTTCCCCAGCGCCTATTCCGAAGTGAGCACGCGCCGGGCGGCGTTGCCGGTGGATCATCTGTGAGACCTTTTGAGGAGCAACCTATGCAAATACAGACCACGGTAGGTAAGATCCAGGATCAGGAAGCCCAGGCCATTGTCGTCAATCTTTTTGAAGGGGTAGCGGCGCCGGACGGCGCGACCGGGGCGGTGGATGCGGCGCTCGGCGGCGCGATTCGGGCGCTGATCGCCGCCGGCGATTTCCGCGGCAAGCGCAACGAAGTGGCGGTGCTCTATCCGGGGGGAGGCCTGCCGGCCCGGCGCGTGTTGGTGGTCGGGCTGGGCAAGGCGGAAAAATTCACCGTCGAAGGCATCCGTCAGGCGGCGGCGACGGCGGCGCGCAAGGCCCGCGACCTGGGCGTGACGCAGCTCCACACGGTCGTTCACGGCGCGGGAGTCGGCGCTATTGAGATGGAGACTGCCGCGCAGGCCATGGTCGAAGGGACGATTCTGGGGCTGTACCGCTACCAGGAACTCAAGACCCAGCTGGAAGACGTGCGCCCCAACGTGGAGACGCTGACGCTGGTGGAATTCGATCCGGCAAAGCTCGCGGCGCTCGAAGCGGGCGCGGCGGCAGGGCGTGTCATCGCCGAGGCGACGTGCCTGGCGCGGGACCTGATCAACCGCCCCGCTAATCTCGCTACGCCCTCCACGATTGCGGAGACGGCGCGGACCCTGGCGGAAGCTGTGGGACTGCAGTGCCGCATCATGGAGAAGGCGGAGATCGAAGCGCTGGGGATGGGCGCCTTCCTTTCGGTGAACAAGGGCGGCGGCGAGCCGGCGAAGATGGTAATTTTGGAGCACAACGCTGGCCGCGAGGATCTGCCCGCGGTGGTCCTGGTCGGCAAGGGCATCACCTTCGACTCCGGCGGCATTTCTATCAAGCCGTCGCAGGATTTGTGGAAGATGAAGGACGACATGGCGGGGGCAGCGGCGGTGATTGGCGCGCTGTGTGCAACGGCGCAGTTGAACCTGCCGCTGCGCGTGGTGGGCCTGGCGCCGCTCACCGAGAACATGCCCGATGCGCTTGCCAGCAAGCCCGGCGACGTGGTCAAATCCCTCAAGGGACTCACGGTGGAAATCCACAGCACCGACGCCGAGGGGCGGATGCTCCTCATTGATGCGCTGACCTACGCGGGGACGTTCAAGCCGCAGGCGATCGTGGACATCGCTACCCTCACGGGCGCGCAGGCAGTGGCGTTGGGGACGCCGGCGGCCGCGGTCATGGGCGATGAGGCTCTCGTGGCGCGCTTGCGGGCCGCCGGCGAGGCGTCCTATGACCGGGTTTGGCCCATGCCACTCTTCGAGGAATATGGCGAGCAGCTCAAGAGCGACGTCGCGGATGTGTGCCATGTCGGCGGTCGGGCGGGGGGCTGCATCACGGCGGGCTTTTTCCTGAGCAAATTCGTCCCCGAAGGGATCCCCTGG
>JAAZNO010000492.1 GCA_012798275.1 Chloroflexota bacterium | reverse complement strand
TCCAAGGATGAAAATGTGCGGTCATAGTTCAGCCTGGCATCAGGTAGTTCGACAGCAATGGATGAACCTTTGTGAGCTGTAGCTTTTGCCCCACCCCCTGCCCCCTCCCCAACGGCGCCTGCGCCGTTGGGGAGGGGGCAGGGGGTGGGGCAAAAGCTACAGCTCACAAAGGTTCATCCATTGCTGTCGAACTACCTGATGCCAGGCTGAACTATGACCGCACATTTTCATCCTTGGATGATGTGCGCCAGCACATGACGTCTCCTTCGAAAATAGAGATCAGTGAGTCAGCGAATCAGCGAAAAAGCGGAAAGGCGAATCTGTGAACTTTAGAATCACTTGCCTGGTAAAGGATGCGCGAACTTCAGTTCGCTCTGGGGTCGCTAGTTTCATGCTTGCATGATGTGCGCCAGTACATGGCATCTTCTCAGAAAATCGGCGAATCGGCGACAAAGCGAATCACTTACGTTCACACGTTCGCACGTTTCCACGTGTCCACGTCTTAGTCGGCCAGCAGCTGGGCGTGGACTTGCTGGAGCCACGTGGGGATTTCAATGCTCTGCGGGCACTGTTCCTCGCACTGATGGCATTCCACGCACAGATCGGCGCGTTCGGTGGCGTCCAGCCAGTGGCGGTAAGCGTCCCTGGCGCCCGGCAGGTCGTCATACATGATCCCCTCGTTGTAGATGCTGAAGATGCGGGGGATGGCGACCCCTTGCGGGCAGGGCTGGCAGTATCCGCACGCGGTGCAGGGGATGGGGATGAGCGCCTGATACGCGGCCCGCACTTGCTCGACGAGCGCGAGTTCCCCGGCGGTGAGGCTGCCGACGCCGGAGCGCTCGGCGCTGGCGACGTTTTCGATCACCTGCTGCATCGTGCTCATGCCGCTGAGCACCAGCGAGACTTCGGGCTGATTCCAGAGCCACTGCAAGGCCCAATCGGCGGGCGTGCGCTGGATGGGCGCCTGGGCCCACAGCCTGGCGACGGGCGCGGGGGGCGGGTTCTTTGCCAGCTTGCCGCCGCGCAACGGCTCCATGACGATGACGGCGAGGCCCTTCTCGGCGGCGTAGTGCAGTCCTCTCATCCCCGCCTGCTCGTTCACGTCCATGAAGTTGTACTGGATCTGGCAGAAGTCCCAGCCGTCGTAGTCATCCACGATTTCCTGGAAGGCCGCGTAGCGATCGTGGAAGGAGAAGCCGATGTGACGGATCTTCCCGGCGGCGAGCTGCTTCTCGGCCCAGGCGGTCACGTTCAAGGCGCGGAGGGTGTGCCAGCGCTCTTGATGCAGGGAATGGAGCAGGTAGAAGTCAATGACGTCGGTTTGCAGGCGTTCGAGCTGTCGGTTGAGGTAGGTGTCGCAGTCATCGAGGGATTGGATGAGCCAGGTGGGCAGCTTCGTCGCCAGGCTGACTTTGGCGCGGTAGCCATCCGCCAGCGCTTGAGCCAGGAAAGGCTCGCCCATGCCCTTGTGATAGGACCAGGCGGTATCTACGTAGTTGACGCCGTGATCAATGGCGTAGCGAATCATCGCCGTTGCCAGCGGCGCGTCAATTTGTCCGGCGTCGTCATTGAGGAGCGGCAGGCGCATCGCGCCGAATCCCAGCGCTGAGGGTTTCCAATCAAGTGCTCCAAAGGTGCGGTATTGCATAGTTTGCCTCCTTCGAAAATAGAGAGCAATGAGCTGTGAGAAGAGAGTCGTTGCAGCCTCTGCTCACGGGCTGTGGTTCATATGGTAACCGTTGAAGATCGAGAATCAATTTTTTTCCCTATCCCCTTCCCCGCGTGTGCGGGGAAGGGGAACTTTTTTGTGGGATTTTGCAGGCGGGCGTAGCCCGCCTGCAAAATCCCCTTATTTTTTCTCCTCCTCCCCAACGGCGCAGGCGCCGTTGGGGAAGGGACTAGGAGAGGGGCAAAAGCTACAGCTCACAAAGGTTCATCCATCGCCGTCGAGCTATCTGACGCCGGGCTGAACAATTACCTCACATTACATTTTCATCCGCGGTGATGTGCCGCAGGAACATGTCAACTCCTCGGAAAATCAGCGAATCAGCGAATCAGCGAATCTCAGAATCACTTGCATGGCAAAGGTAGCGCGAACTTCTGTTCGCTCTCAGGCCCAGTCCCGGAATGAATCCCTGGTCTGAGGCGTCAAGCGCGCTGAAGCGAGCTTCTCAAACAGCGTGCTTCAGCACGGTTGGCTCACGTCAGAGGGATGGAATCCCTCGCCAAACCGAGAGCCATCGCGACTCTTTCACCTTCAGGCTCATTGTACACTGCATGGCCCAAGGTGGCAACCCGCTTGTCGGACCGTGCTGACGTCAGACCGCGCGGATGATTTTCACTGCAGGGGCGCAGAGCACCCAGAGTTTTGTCGGGTTCCCCCGTGCCTTTGCTGCCCCAAGGGTAGAGTGCTGTTGGGCGGCAAGTCCGGTAAATATAGATGATTGTTATAATATTTATATTGACAATCCGCCATATCTGTGATATGCTGGTGAATGTGGGAACGCGCGAAGGTGCGAAGGTGGGCACGGTTTTTATTTTCTAAGGAGAGACATGACAGCAACACAGAATGCAAACGCTGCCGGCAAGATGCCGGTCGTCTTCGTAGGCCATGGTTCGCCGGAAAACGCGATCATGGAGAATGCTTTTACGCGTCGGCTGGAGCAGTTGGGCCGCGATTTGCCGCGTCCCCAAGCGATCCTGGTGGTCTCGGCGCACTGGTTGACGCACGGTACGTATGTCACCGGTATGGCCCGTCCGCGGACGATCCACGACTTTTACGGCTTTCCTCAGGAGATGTACGCGCTTTCTTATCCCAGCCCCGGCGCCCCGGAATATGCTGAACGTGTGCGGGAGCTGATCACTACGACCGGGGTGGGGTGGGATCTCTCGTGGGGCCTGGATCACGGCGCCTGGACGGTCTTGCGGCGGATGTACCCCGAGGCCGACATCCCCGTCTTCCAATTGAGCATTGATTACGATCAACCCCCTGCCTACCATTATGCTCTGGCGCAGGAGCTGGCTCCCCTCCGCAAGGAGGGCGTGCTGATCCTTGGCAGCGGCAACATCACGCACAACCTGCGGGTCACCGACTATCCGCACCTCGACGCTCCGCCGCGCGCGTGGGCGGTGGCGTTTGATGAGCGGGTCAAGGCCGCGCTGCTCCATCGGGATCATGCAACGCTCATTCATTACCAGAGCTGGGGGGACGTGACCGATCTGGCGGTGTCGGCTGACGATCGTTACAGTCCCGTCCTGCAGGGGCTGAGTCCGCAAGAATGGGGGCGCGTGGCAAACCTGGCCGTCCCGACTAACGATCACTATCTGCCGATGCTTTACGCGGCGGGGTTGCAGGAGGAGGGGGACGCTGTCGAGTTTGTATACGAAGGCTTCCACTACGGGACACTCTCGATGCGCTGTTTTCAGATTGGGTAAGGCGGCACGTCTTCACGTTCATACATGCGCACGTATGAATTTGTGCACGTGTTTGCAATAGGAGACACATCCAAATGTTAAAGATCACTTTTTATCACGACGTGCTTTGCGCCTGGTGTTTCCTGGCGTCGGCGCGGTTGCGGCGCATCGTGGCGGACGTCGCCGGGGACGTGGAGGTGGAGCATCGCTGTTTCGCTCTGGCCCCCACACCCGAGGCGATCGGGCGCATGTTTGGGGACGCGGAGCGGGGCAAAGCGGAGATCATGGATCACTGGGCCGCGGCGGCCGCTCATCCTGAGGGCGAGGTCATTCGTGTGGAGCAGATGCGGGAGCGGCCGTTCCCCTATCCTTATTCGATGCCCGGCTTGCTGGCTTGCAAGGCCGCCGAGTTTCAGCAGGGGCAAGCGGGCCATTGGAAGATGTTTGACCGGGTGCAGCGGGCGCATTTCATCGAGACGCGCAACATTGCTGATTTTGAGGTGCTGCGCGATTGCGCCGCCGACAGTGGCGGCCTCGATCTGGCCCGCTGGGAGCAAGATGTCCACAGCCCGGAAGTCCGCCAGGCCGTTGAGCACGATCTGGCAGAGGCCCGGGAGCGCGGCATCACTGCCGTGCCGACAATGATCTTTGACGACCGCTGGCAGATTTCCGGCGCGGTGCCGGAGGCGCTGCTGCGGCAGATCATTGCCGACATCCTGGCCGGCCGCGATCCCACGCAGCGCTAGGCGGTCCGCGGCGGCGAGGGCGCGAGGTCCTGCATCTGGCTCGCGTCGTCGTCATCGCCGGGAGTTTCGCGTTCCAGCGCCTCCAACAAGCCGGGCAGCAGGCCGATGTGTTCGAGCTCATAGAAGCCGCGTTGTCCGGCGGGCGGCGGTTCGGCGATTTCATGCGCCCACGTGACGGGGTATGGCACGTAGACGGCGTTCGCGCCCAGGGCCAGCACCGGCAGGATGTCGGAGCGGAGGGAGTTCCCCACCATCAGGAACCGCTCCGGCGCGAGCGCATACCTTTGCAGCAGCGCCGTGTAAGTGCGTGAGTTCTTGTCGCTCACGATTTCGACGTGGCTGAAATAGGGCGCCAACCCCGAGCGCGCCATTTTCGATTCCTGATCGAGCAAATCCCCTTTGGTGATCACCATCAGCGTGTAGGAGCGGGCCAGTGCGGCAATCGTCTCGGCGACATGCCCCAGCAATTCCACGTCGGCCGTCATCATCGCCCTGGCGGTGTCCACGATAGTCTTGAGCTCGCGCCCTGAGATGCGGCCGTCGGTCAACTCGATGGCGGTTTCGATCATCGAAAGGGCGAAGGCCTTGATGCCGTAGCCGAAATGCTGCATGTTGTGCATCTCGGTCTGATAGAGCTGTTCGTTGATCCATTCCAGGTCGTGATAGCGCGCCAGGAGCTGTCGGAATTGGGCCTGCGCGTCGGCGTAGAGGCGCTCGGTGTGCCAGAGCGTGTCGTCGGCGTCGAAGGCGAGGATATCGAAGCGGGCCATCGTTGCTTACCTCAGGGCGTCGAGGCGGCGCTGGCGCGAGGAGGCCGGAAGTCGC
>JAAZNO010000067.1 GCA_012798275.1 Chloroflexota bacterium | reverse complement strand
TATCCAATGTCTCATTGTGGGAACGGTCGGGCGAGGCATTGCGCGATTCGATGTGCCCCAATTCGACTTTGTAGAAGCTGTTGTACGCCACGTACATGGACTCGGGACCGTAGCCGATCAGGGGGCGCAGCCTATTCCAGGTGTCCTGCCGTCCATCGGGGTATTGCAGAGGCTCGTGCGGCGTGATCAATTCCTGCACGCCCTCCCAGATGAGGGTGCGCACCCGCCCTGAACCGCTCTCCCATTGCAAGAGGCGCGTCATGCGTCCAAAGGTGGGATTTTCCCGCACGCGATCTTGCAAGGAGCCAGGCAGGTTAATCGCCAGCAGCGCCAGCGCCACCAGCAAACCGACAAAGGCCCACCCGATCCACAGCCAGCGCCAGCCCTTGCGCTCCACGATCAGCCGCAGCCAGAAGCCGCCGCTGATGAGCACGCCCAAACCGCCACCGATGTAGGTGCCGCCATTGATGGGCAACACCATCCCCAGCCCGGCCAAAGCCCCGATCACCACCAGCGAACCGGCGGCCAGGCCCAGCCCGCTCAGCAGATCGCGGTACCAGGGCCGCTTTTCCGGGTCCGCCATCACCGCCTGGCGCTGGAGCAACAGGAACAGCAGGTAGGGGAACAACAACAAGGCCAGACCGATGCCCAGGAAGGGGCCGCGGCTCTGCGAGTAAATGATGGTCAATACCTGCACGACAAAGATGAAAATGTACCCGGCCGCGCGCAGAATGTCGGTCACCCGCGATGGCTCACGGCGGAGAATGTCCTGGAAGCTTTCCACGATCTTCGCAGCCGTCAAAGGGGCGATCATGATCAGATACGCCGCCACGAAAATGGCGTTGCCCATGTTGGCGGCCACACGATGTTGGACGTCTCCCGCCCAGGGCAGAGGATCCAGTCCATTGCGCTGAATGATGCCGTAGAGCGCCACCGGCAGGCTGTTCAAAATCAACACTGTGATCAGGCGATTCAACTGCTCGCGGGTGTGCAGGCCGGTCAACAGCGCGAAGAAGATCACCAGATAGGCGAAGAGCGTGTACGTGCCCTGAAGTCGCTGATACGACCCGACGAAGCTCGTGTAGGGCACCAGCGAGAACAGCGAGCTCAACACGTAAACGCCCATCGTCACCAGCGCCACCAACACCAGCGGCGTGCGCCAGGTGAAGGGGAGCAGCGTCTTCTTATGCCTCCAGGCCTCGATAAAACGGATCAGCCAGAAGACCGCCATGACCGTCGCCAGGGCGCGCAGGGTAGTGAGCTTATCCGGCTCAAAGACACGCTGTGAGTAGACATTGAAGAACACCGGCGTGATGGTCACGCCCAACAGCCAGCCGGCTTCGAGGAAACGGTCACAAAAAGCACTCAGCTTTGATGCAGACATTCCCTACTCCTCACGCCCCTCTAACGGGGCAGTTAAACGCATTCTGGAAGGGATAATACTCCACACAAGTGAAAACGCAAGATGGCGACGGCGCGATGAGAGGCAAAAATCGTGGACATCGCCGCCGCGCACCTCCTCCCGACGCGGGCTGCGAGGGCAGGCAGGGGATTCAGGCGATGAGCATCACCAGCAGATCGTTGACGTTGGTGCCCGTCGGGCCAAGGCGCAACAACGCCTCCAACGCCTCCAGCGCCGGATAGGCATCGTTATCGCGCAAAGCGGCGTAAAGATCGAGCCCCAGCGCCCGGGCGCGCCCGACCGTTGCACCATCCACGATGGCGCCGGCCGCATCCGTCGGGCCATCGGTCCCGTCGGTAGCCAGCGCGAGCAGCGCCATGTCGGGCAACCCCTCCAGCGCCAGCGCGGCGGCGAGCGCCAATTCCTGATTGCGCCCGCCTTTCCCGTTGCCGCGCACGGTAACGGTCGTTTCTCCGCCCCACAGCAGACAGGCGGGCGGCGGCAACGGCTCCCCATAGGTCCGCACGCTCCGCATCAACGCCGCGGCGACTTTGGCCACCTCGCGGGCTTCCCCTTCGACGAAGGTGCTCAGCAGCAAGGGACGATAGCCCGCCTCCTGCGCGGCCTGCGCCGCTGCCCGCGCCGCGACGCGGTTGGAGCCGATCACGAGGTTGGTCACACGCGCAAAACAGGGATCGGCAGGTTTGGGCGTTTCCAGCACGGCGCCGGCCCTGCCTGCTGCGAGATACTCGCGCACCGCCGAAGGGACGCGAGGGAGCAGGTCATAGCGCTCCAGCACGCGCCACGCCTCAGCATACGTCGTCGGATCCGGCGCGGTCGGCCCCGAAGCGATGACGTCCAGCGGGTCGCCGATCACGTCGGAGAGGATCAGCGTCACCACGGCAGCCGGCGCCGCCAGCCGGGCCAGCTGCCCGCCGGCAAGGCGCGAAAGGTGTTTGCGCACGGCGTTGAGCTCCCCAATCGGCGCGCCAGAGCGCAACAGCAGGGAGGTCACGGCCTGCAAATCCGCCAGCACCAGCGGCTCGACGGGCGCCGGCAACAACGCCGAGGCGCCGCCGGAGAGCAAGACCAACACCAGGTCCCGCGTCGTAAGGTCCTCCAGCAGCCGCAGCGCCGCATGGGCGGCCCGCACGCCGTTCATATCCGGCGTGGGATGCCCCGCCTCGAAGACCTGAAATCCATCGGGCAGGACATGACCGGCAGCATGATGGGTTTTCGTCACCAGCACGCCCGCCGTAAGCGAGGCTCCCAGGCACTCCCCGGCGGCCTGCGCCATGGGGACAGCCGCTTTGCCGGCAGCGATGACCCGAATGTCGTGCAGCTCCGCCAGGTCCCATTCGTTCTCCCCAATCCATAACCGCCCCTCGGCCACGCGAAGCTGCTCGCGCACCAGCCGCGCCGGGTCCACCGCGCGCAGTGCCGCCTCGCGGATGAATGTCAGATCCTCGTGCAGGTGCATGGCAGACCCTTAACAGCAGAGATCAGAAGTCAGAGATCAGAAAGCAGAGGGCAGAGGGCAGAAGTCAGAGGCCCGCGCCAGAAATCCAAAATTGGTTTCATTTACGCAAGACGGTCAACGCATAGGTTGCGGCCTGCTCCGGCGTCGCGTCCTCAGTCGTCAGCAGAAAATTCAAGCCGGCCTGCAACGCCCGCCGTACAGGCTGATCCACCGTCGGAGGGGGAGACAGGACCGTAGCGGGGAGGAGCTGCTCCAGGAAGGCCACCCCTTCAGTGGAAAGGGGCCACA
The DNA here is from genome assembly GCA_012798275.1 of Chloroflexota bacterium. Lineage (GTDB taxonomy): Bacteria > Chloroflexota > Anaerolineae > B4-G1 > SLSP01 > JAAZNO01. The sequence continues at coordinate 5,613 of JAAZNO010000067.1, read as the reverse complement.
ATGCCAGCGCCTCCTGACTCGGAGGCAACATCGCCACCGCCAGTGAGAGATCGGCCGCCTGTCCCCCCTCATTCAGCCAGCGGGCCAGTTGCAGGGCAGCGTCCTCATGCGCAGAGTCGGTGCTGACCAACGCCAGCGACCACACTTCCGCCAGGGCGAAAGGCTGACCGTCGCGGGTTGGCGCCCAACTCGCGGCCCCTACCCGCGCGACGCTGCTCCAGTAAACGCCGGCAGGGACGGCACTCAACAGCGGGCGGTTGGATTGGACCGCCTCCGTCTGGAACGTCTCCCAACAGGCGCGCGCATCGGGCAGCGTCGCCAGCCGCGTGGAATCCAGCAGGCCCGCTTCGACCATCACCGCCATGAAGCGATAGAGCTCCTCCAGGTGTGGGCGATCCAGCAGCGGACGTCCCTCCGCATCGGCTACCTGCCCCCCCGACCCCTGGTAAATTTCCAGCAAGAAATCATCGGCAAGGTCGGCAGCGGGAGCAGTAGGGAACAGCAAGGCATACCCGCCGGTCAGCACTTTGGTCCACGAGAGCGGCGCGGCCACGTCAAGGCGCGGGGTGTACACCGCTTGCGACACTTCGCTCAAAAAGGGCAGGCCGTACACACGCTCATCAAAAGTCACGGCGTCACTGGCAAAGGGGAAGATGCTGTCGGTGAGTTCATCCGGCGGCAACGCCACCACAAAACCGTTTTTCGCCGCGGCGCGCAGGTCATCGTGCTCCAAAATCACCAGGTCGGGCAGCACCACCGGCGCGGCGCTGAAGGCAGTGCTCAGAAGATCGTAGAGTCCACCCGCTCCCTGCGCTTTTTTCACCAACACCTGCACCTGGATGTTCGTGTGTTGCCGTGAGAATGCCTCGATCTGCGCCAGCAACAGCGGGTGCGCTTCCCCGGCGGTCTCGCCGCTCAGCACATCCGGCACCCACAACGTCAACGTCGTCAGATCGCTGCCAGGCAACGGCGTGGGTCGGGGCAACGTCGGCGGCGTCGGCGAGGGAGTGGGCGAGGTCGCCGGCGGCATGATCGGCGAAGAAGGCACGTTCGCACACGCCGTGAGCCCCCACAGCACCGTCACCACAAGCATCAGCCGAATTTTCATGGCATCGCCCTCCCCATCAATGACCGGTGAACTCCTGCCGCGCAAAGGTGTAGACAGGCCGCTCGCGGAAATCCGAGGTGACGAAAGCGAAATAATCCTGGTAGTTCCGCAAAGGGACGGGCGTGCGGAAAACCCACATCACGACGGCGGGACACCAGGGCCATTCCGTCTGCGCCCAGGCGTAGGCCGCGAGGGTGTAGCTGACGCGCTGCGCCGGCTTGACGGCCCAGGTCCACCGCGGGTGATCATTCCAACCGCTTTCGGTCACAAAGATGGGCTTGTCGGCGTCCCCATAACGCACCATGATCTCGCGCAGCAATTCCACCCGGCGGAAGTTGAGCAGCTCCGGCGCGGGCTCTGTCTCAGGGGGGAAGACCAGGCCATAAGCGTGCGCGGCCAGCGCGTCGAAATACGCCGCCCCGCCGGCCTGATACATGCGCTCCAGATAGAGCAGGTCGTTGAGTCCGGCCGGGCTGCCCTCCGGCTCCAACGTCGGCGCGAGCGCCCCCGCTAACATCTGCACGTGAGGATGTGCCGCATGGACGGCGGGATATACCACCGACAGCAGTTTCACATATCCTTCGGGATCCACCGGGCGGAAGCCCCATTCGAAGCTGAGATTGGGCTCGTTCCAGATGATCAGATAAGGCGCGATGTCGCCATAGCGTGCGGCAAAGGCGGCGGCAAAAGCCGCGAAATCAGCATAGGCCGTCTCATCCAGGTAGGTGAACGTCGTCTCCTGCACCGCCGGGTCGGGGCGCGCCCACGCCGGCGTCATCCCCAACCGCGCAATGACCGTCAATCCCTGATTGGCAGCGTGAGCCATGATCATGTCGCTGTGCTCCCAATCGTACTCCCCCGGCGTGTTTTCGATGTACGCCCAGGGGAAGTATTCGACAATCCAGCTGGCTCCCATCTCGCGCACCAGCGTCAGCGTGCGTTGCACCTTCCACGCCTCAACTTCATCCATCAGGCGGGTGTGAACGCCAACCTTAGGGTTGGTCGTCTGCACCTGCTGCGGTTCGCCGAGGACCACCAGCACCCCCGGCGGGCGGACCAGGAGCAGCGTCGCCAACGCCACGGCCACCACCTGGGCAGCCCCCCACCATAAAGCGCGAGGGCAACGTCGTATGGCGCTTCCCACCAGCCGCGCCATTCGCAGCCCCACTCGTCCCCTGTCCTGAATTTTCGAGAGCACGTTACTGCACCCTAAACCATGCCAAAACTTTTCCACGGAGAAGCCGGAATCGTTTCTCCGAACCTTTTGGGGAAAAATTCTCACCCTCGGCCCGCTTCCTTCGAAAATGGCCCCGAATGAACACGAATTTCACGAATCAGAAATTGAAATTCCTGGCCCCCGGGGCTGCTACGTCCTCAAACCACGCGCCTCAGCGCGGTGGGCTCGTGTCGAACCGGTGAACTGTTGCAGCCCCTGCTCATGGGCTATGGTTCACAGGGTAACTGTTCAGCCACTGACTAAAAACGCAAGATTTCCTGGCGACCCTCGAAGATTGAGTATCAACTTTTGCCCCCTATCCCCTGGTCCCTTCCCCCCGCGTGCGCTGGGGAAAGGGACTTTTTTTGTAGGATGTTGCAGGCGGGCGTAGCCCGCCTGCAACATCCTAATTTTTTCTCCTCCTCCCCAACGGCGTCTGCGCCGTTGGGGAGGAGGCAGGGGGTGGGGCAAAAGTTACAGGTCACAAAGGTTCATCCATCGCCGTCTAGCTACCTGGCGCCAGGCCAAACAGTCACCGCACATTTTCATTTTTGGATAATGTACGCCAGCACATGGCGTCTCTTTCAAATTGCCGCTCTTGAATTATACCGAATCAACCCGGAAAGCCAATGACGCTATTACCTTTTTCCCATTGCGGTCGCTCGTTACTGCCTCTACAATAGTGACATGGTGATATGTCTTTCCGTGCTAAATAATATTGCAGATTTTCCAATATATCTCAAGATTGGAATGCAATTGCCATTACCGGGGCGACAGGCACAGCAATTGATGGCGCCGGCTCCCCGCCGCTACGAGCCTGAGCCCGGCAGCTCCCCACGTCATTCCGCCGTCCTGTTGCCGCTGCACCCAGAAGGGGACACCATTTACATCACCCTGATGAAACGTCAGGAAAATCACCAGCATCACGCGGGAGAAATCAGTTTTCCTGGCGGAGCGGTCGAGCCAGCGGACAAAGACGTGATACAAACGGCCTTGCGCGAAGCTTATGAAGAGCTGGACATCCAGCCGGGCGACGTAGAAGTCCTGGGACTCCTCACACCGTTGTACATCGCGCCGAGCCACAACCTGGTCCAGCCGGTCGTCGGCTGGTTGAAATCGCCGCCGGCCTTGAAACCCAATCCCGCGGAAGTGGCCGAGATTTTGCGCGCGCCCTTGATGCACTTCATGCGTGCCGGAACGCTGCACTGGGAAACACGGCAAAATGGCCAACAGCCCCTGATCGTCCCCTGCTACCAGCTCGGCGAGAACTGCATTTGGGGAGCTACCGCCATGATTTTGAGTGAACTGCTTGCCCTGATTTGCGATCTGGAGCAACTGCCCGCATGATCACGCCGCCGCCCTCCCCCCCAACGGCAGTGCGCGAATTTGGCGACTTCTGGGAAGCGCTGCGCCAGCTGCTGCCCCTGCCCCTCACCCCGGCGACGTCCCAAGACGACGCTCCCGCCATCACCCCGCTCGAAGAGGCCTTGGAACTGTCGCTGCAGCGGATCATCGAGCCGGCCCGCGTCAGCTGTACGGGCGAAACGTTGCGACGGTACGGCACTGCGACAGCGCGCCGCAGCTGTGAGCCAGAAGACACGGGTCCCCGGTTCCCCGCCGCAGTGGTTTTCCCCAACAGCGAGCAGGAGATTGCGCAGCTGCTCATGTGGGCCGAGGAACGGGATTTGCGCTTGCTTCCCTGGGGCGGAGGCGCCGCTCCCTACCTGCACAAACAGCTAAGAACAGCGCCCTACATCGTTGTAGACTTGCGATATCTGAATCGCGTTCTGGATCTCGCCCCTCAACAGCAAGAGGTGCGCGTCCAAAGCGGGGTGACGTGGACCGCCCTCGAGGCGTATCTGGCGCAGCACAAGCTGACTTCCGGGCAATGCTTCCCCTGGGACCCGGCGACGGTGGGCGGCGCGGTCGCGACGCAAAGCGTCAGTGTCAAAGCCCTGCGCTACGGCGATCTGCACCAAAACGTGCTGGCAATTCGGGCCTTGTGTCCGGCAGGCCCCATCAGGTTGCGTCCGGCCCGCCCTGGCGCCGCCGATGAGCGCGGCCTCATGCTGGGGACTTTTGGCGCGTGGGGTATCGTCACCGACGTCTCGCTGCGCCTGCACCCGATTCCCGCAGAGCGGGTGGTGCTCATGGCGGGCTACAACACGTGGGGAGAAGCACTCGCAAAGCTGGAGCTGCTCCGGCAGGCAGAAAAAGGCGTGGCGGCAGCGCGCATCGTCAGCACGCGCGAGATGTCGCTCTTCGCCGACACCGCAACCTCCAGCATCCGCCGCTGGTTCCGCCAGCTGCTGGGGAGCGCCGCGGCTGAGTTTCAACTGATCCTGGATTTGGAAGGAACCCATGAGGAAGTCGGCGCTCTGCGACGCCAAAGCGAAGAGGTCTTGCACGACAAAGACCTCAAAAACATGGACAACGGCCGCGAGACACAGCCCTGTCAGCCGGATTATGCGCCCTACTGGCCGGCGCTCCAGAAATTGTGGGAACAGCATGTCCTGGCTCACATGCTGACTGCCGTTGTCCCCTGGCACGACGCAACGCCGTTTCTGCGCGATTGGGAAGAGGCGCTGCGGAGTATTCTGCTCACGACCGGGGGCCGGCCCGGACAAGTGCTCACGACTGCGTGGGCCGCGCCGGAATACGTGATGCTGCGGACGTTGTTGTTGGGATTTCGACCGGAGAACGCCTCCGACGCATCCCTGAAACAAATCGAGGACATCCAGGCCGTCGCCCTGGCCATCAAACAACACTGGCACATCGAGGAACCACCCGCCCAGCTCGTGACCCAAGCTCTGGGCAAAGTCAGCGAAACCCTCGACCCCAACAACGTCATGCTGCGCTGAGATCGCCCTCCGCGCCCGCCACAAACTCACCGATCAGGTCATATTCCAGAGCCTCGGTGATTCGCACTTCCGCCATGCGGTCAACTTGCGCGACGGGCTGTTGAATCAGCACCAACCCATCAATCTCAGGCGCGTCACGGTAACTGCGTCCGACGGTGAGCTGCGCCTCTGACCCCTCCAGCAACACCGGCAATACCCGCCCGATCTGCGCGCGGTTTCGCTCCAACGAGATCGCCTGCTGCGCGGTCATCAACGCATCCAGCCGCGCCGCCTTGACGTCCTCAGGCACATCATCCTCAAAACGCTCCGCCGGCGTCCCCTCCTCGTGGGAATAGGTGAAAACCCCCAACCGATCGAAACGTTGCTCATTGACGAAATCCAACAGCGTCTGAAATTCCGCGTCCGTCTCACCGGGGAAACCCGCGATC
>JAAZNO010000491.1 GCA_012798275.1 Chloroflexota bacterium | reverse complement strand
CCATTTCCTGCCGCCCGGATCGGAGACGACATCCAGCACCAGCATCACCTTCTCAGTGACATTGAGCTGGCAGAACTCGTTAGCGCGCAAGCCGCTGGCCCGGTCAATCGGCACGACCTGCAACCAATCTTGCTCCGGGCCAGGGGGCGGAGTGTCCTGGGCGAAAATTTCCGTGCGGCGCTCGGTGCAAGCGCTTGAAGGTTGCACACCAGACAGGGCGCACACTTCACGGGTGACAATGCCCTGCGGTTGTGGGAAATCGCGTGCGGGCACGCCCTCCAGCGCGCGCGTCATGAAGGCGTTCCAGATCGGCCCCGCACCGCCGGAGCCGGCAACGCGGTCCATCTCCGAGTTGTCATTGTTGCCCAGCCACACCCCGGCCGCCAGATCGGGCGTATATCCCACCGTCCACGAATCGCGGTAGTCGTTGGTCGTGCCGGTCTTCGCCGCCGCCGGACGTCCGGGGAGTTCCAGGACGCTGGGACAGGCGAAAACCATGCAGCGAGCGCGCGTGTCCGAGAGAATGTGGGTGATGAGGTACGCCAGCTGCGCCGAGACGACTTGCTGGCCCTCGCGCTCGCGGTTGTCCACGAGGACCTGCCCATTCGCGTCCTCGATCCACAGGATGCCGGTGGGCTCCATCCGCAAGCCCGCGTTGGCCAGGGTGGCGTAAGCGGCAGTCAGCTCGAGGGGCTTCATCTCGCCGCCGCCAAGCGTCAGCGCCAGGCCGTAGGTGGGGCGCGTCGTGTAAGGGTAGTCCGGGCACTCGAGCTGCGGCGAGACCAGCGAGGTCGCGCCCAACCGCCCGGCGACATCCAACAGCCCCTCTACTGTGAGGTAATCCAGCGTCTTCACGGCGGGAATGTTGAGCGAGTTCGCCAGCGCCGTCCGCATCGAGGTCGGCCCGTAGAATTTGCCCGTGTAGTTGACCGGCCGGTAGACGTTGCCCGCCGTGTCGGTATAGACCACGGGCACGTCCCAGATGATCGTCGCGGGAGTCCAGCCCTTCTCCAACGCGCCCAGATAGGTGAGCGGCTTGATGGCGGAGCCGGGCTGTCGGCAGCGCGTGGTCACGTTCACCTGCCCGCCGATCTCCTCGCTGTAGAAATCCACGCTGCCGACCATCGCCAAAATGTGGCCACTCGCCGGTTGCAGCGCCACGAGAGCGCCGTTGCTCACCTTGTTCGCCGCCAGATTCGCCACGCCCTTGCGGACTTCTTCCTCCGCAATCTGCTGCAACCGAAGATCGAGCGTGGTGTGGATGCGGAGGCCCGTCCCACGATACAGGGCCTGCGGCCCCAACGCCTCCTCCACCTGTTGGCGGACGTAGAAGACGAAGTGCGGCGCCGGAATGCGATCCAGAATCCGCTGGCTGAACTGATAGGCCTCCATCTCCGCCGCCGCCGCATCGGCCTCCGCCTGGGTGATGAAACCGGCCTCGACCATGAGCGACAGCACGACCTTGTGGCGTTTGAGCGCCGCATCCAGCCCGCCATGGAAAGGATCGTAGACCGCCGGCAGCTGGGGCAATCCCGCCAGGAACGACGCCTGCCCCAGCGTGAGATTGCTCGCCGAAGCGCCGAAATAGGTGCGCGCGGCCGCGTCCACGCCGTAGGCCATGTTCCCGTAGTTGTTGTTGTTCAGATAGATTTCCAGGATCTCATCCTTGCTATAGCGACGGGTCAACTCTTCCGCCAGGATGATCTCCTTCACCTTGCGCAGATAGCTCTGCCCCTCGCGCTCCTCGGGTGTCAGCAGGATATTCCGCGCCACCTGCTGTGTGATCGTGCTGGCGCCGGAAACGACACCCTTTTCCTGAAACGCGTAGTAGAGGGCGCGCGCGATAGCATAGGGATCGAAGCCGCTATGAACGTAGAAGTTGCGATCCTCCGTGGCGACCGTCGCCAGCTGCAGGTCGCTGTCAATCTGATCAATCCGCACGTAAGTGCGCTTGCCCGCGTTGGGGTCGGTGATCTCGTACAGCAGACTGCCATCGCTGGCGTAGATCTGGCTGCTGGCGAAATCCGGTTCCCGCGCGCGGAGCTCATCCACCGGCGGCAGCTGCGCCGCGAGCACGATGTAGCCCACGATCGCCACGATCAGGCCGACCAGGAACAGGCCCACGAGGGCGAGGGTGATGCCTAACAGCGCCGAAGCCCACGGGCGGCGACGCTTTACCGCCATGCGT
>JAAZNO010000066.1 GCA_012798275.1 Chloroflexota bacterium | reverse complement strand
TGGGCAATTTTCTGTAACGTGAGCGCGATGCCGGCGGCCGGATTGACCAGCGTGGTGAGAATGACCTCTCCGATGTCGGGGGCCATCTTCCCGATGTTGATGAGCCGCGTTTCGAGAAACGTCAGTTTCTTGGGGGTTGCATCGCCCTGCTGGATTTCGGCGGCCAATTTGGCCGCCTGTGCCACTTCTACCCCCACCTGCTCACGCTCAACGGCTTCGAGTGCGGCCAGGCGCCGATTGACGTCTTCGAAGAGGCGGCGCAACTCCGCCGCGCCGGGGTCGGCGGCGACGAGCTGCGCCGGGAAGTTGTTGGTGACGTTGGCGTAATCGCCGATGGCGCTGTATTCCGCATGTTCTACGAAGTATTTTGCAGTTGGATGGTTTTGCTCATTCATGATTATCCTCCAATGATAAGGTTTGGGTTGCTAATGTTGTCCGCAATTGAACCAGACGCGGCGCATCGGGTTCCAACGCGGCTGCTCGTTCGATATCTGCGGCGGCCTGGTCCACCTGCGCCATTTTGAGATACTCACTGGCGCGATTGCGGTACAGCATCGCGTTTTCTGGCGCATAGGTAATGGCGCGGGTGTAGGTTTCAACGGCGGCCACATGGTCGTCTTGCTCGGCGTGGGCATTGCCCAGCGTGTTGAGCGCCCAGCCCAGCAAGTGGCGCAGTCCAGCAGCCAGATCCTCATCCAGCGCATCGGCAACGGGGAGCAGTGATTCGCACAGCGTCGCAAAGCGAGTTTGCTCGGACAAGTCCACTTGCTCTGCGTGGCGATGGTTATAGTGCTCCAATAACAGCCCCAAGCACGCCAGCAAATACCCCGCCATGTCTGGCTGGGCAGGGGCGGTTTCTGCCACCCGCGCCGCCAACCGCTCCAGCGTGGCAAGTTCCAGCAACGTGGGATGCTGCGCCAGGGCTTGCTCGAACGTTTCCCCACTGTTCACCTGGAGCAGCGCGGCGAGCGCCGCATTCGCGGGGTCTTGCGCCATCTGCCGTGCAGCAGACAGGGCCGCGCGCAATTCGTGATACGCTGCTTCGATACCCACTTCCCGGCAACGGCGGAGCAGGGTTTGATGCTGGGGGATCGCGCGGTGATCGGGATTGCCCTGGCGGAGCAGCTCCAACACCGCTTCCGCTTCATCGGTGAGGAGGTCGGCAGCGTGTTCTTGCGCGAACGCCTCCGAAGCGCTCCAGTCTGGCGTTTGAATCCAGGCAATGAGCAGGTCGGCCATCTGCTGCATGACTGACGCCTCATCCATTGGCGGTTGCCCAGTCTGCCCAGCTGTGAAACGCGCGTATTCCTCTTTCCAATCCCGCACCACCGGATGGTCGCCAAAGCCAATATCCTCGGCGAGGCGAAAAGCTCGTTGGTAATAGTGGTCAGCTTCCGCCTGCCGGCCCAAAGCCGCCTCCAAACGTGCCAGGCTTATCCACGTGTTCAGCTTGCCGGTCGGCTCTTGCTCGGCCTCGTAGAGCGGCAGCGCGGCGTCGTAATGCGCCCGCGCCTGCTCGAGGTGCCCCAGGCGACTTTCCAAATCCCCCAGGCTCTTCAGGGTGTTGGCTTTGCCCAGCCGGTCTTGCTCGGCCTCGTAGAGCGGCAGCGCGGCGTCGTAATGCGCCCGCGCCTGCTCGAGGTGCCCCAGGCGACGTTCCAAATCCCCCAGGCTCTTCAGGGTGTTGGCTTTGCCCAGCCGGTCACCATGAAGATCTGCGCCCTGCATGGCAGTTTGCAACCATTGGTGGAGTGTGGCCGCACGGCCACGGTTGCGCATGAAATCATCCAACAACAGAGCCAGGCGAGTGGCGCGGCGCGGGCTGTTCTCCTGGCACCAATCAAAGGCGTGTTGAATCTGGAGGAATTCCTGTTCCACGCGGTCATACTTGCGGGGTTTGCTCTCGTAACAGGCCTGGGCCAGGGCGATGTAGTGATCGGCGTGGCGCTCTGAGAACTGGATGCGCTCTCTAGCCGTCTGCAGGCTGAGGGCATAGGCACGGAGGATGACATGCTGCTGCCAACGTGCGCCGGGGACAGTTTCTTGCAACAGCCCCAGGCCGTCGAGCAACAGCAGGAATTCCTCTGCCAGCGCCGCATCCAGGTTCCACATGGCAGCCACGGCGGCCAGATCAAAATCAGCTTCCGGCGCAAAGGCGCCCAAAGCACGGAACTGCGCTGGTGCTGGCGGGCTGGACTCGCCAAGGTAATCGTAGCTGTATTTCAGGGCAATTTCCACGGCAGTGACCTGATCAGTTTTGTCGAGGCGCGGAAGGTCTCCGAAACCCTCGCCGGCGGCCACGCGGCGCAGTAGTTCGGCAGCGGTCCTGGCATAGTTGTGGGGTTTGCGCGAGGCTAACGCGCCGGCAGCCAGGGTCAGAGCTTGCGCGTGATAGCCCAGGCCCCTGGCAACGGTATCGGCCAGGTCATCGGGCAGGCCGGGCGCACCCTGTTGCAACAGCAGACGCGCGTCGGGCGGAGCGAGCACGTCCAGGGTTTGGATAGCGGCAGGGCTGTTTTCCAAGGCGTAAGCCACATCGTAGTCGCGGGTAGTAAGCAAGGTGCAGGCGTCTTCAGGCAAAGCCTCCCGAAGCGCACGCAGGGCGGCAGTGGACCATACGTCATCAATGATAACCAGCAGTGCACCGTGACCATCCAGGAGCGCCTTGACGGCGTCAGCGGCGAATTCGGCGTTTTCAAGAAGCGCGTTGGCCTGCAGGTCAGCGTCGTAGGCATAGGTCGCGATGCGTTGCAGGATAGGGGCGACGAGGTCTGGCGTGCGCCGGCCAGGGCCAACATCCAGCCACAGCACGCCGCCGGGATACTGTGCGCCGTAGCGTTCGGCATACATCGCCGCCAGCGTCGTCTTGCCGATGCCAGATTGCCCGCGCACAGCGGCAGAGGTGCCGCGCGCGACGAGGGCAACGCCCTGCGTAGATGTCAGTCGTCCGTGCAGCTCGGCCAGTTCGGTTTCACGGCCTACAGCAGCGCGGGCCAAGAGCGGGCGGCCTTCGGCAGGACGTTTCCAACGCAGTGGCAGGCGGCCGATGTTATTGATGACCATAGCATTGTCGCCGATGGCACATTGGCTGGCACTGATGACGGTGTACGTGCTGCCGCGCTCAGCCTGGACAGGTTGCCGTTCGACACGCTCCTGCCAACTCTCCGGCTGCGCCTGATGCGCTTCCACTTCGGCGGGTGCGGTGCGCTTAGGGCCACCGACGCGCGCGTAATACGCCGCCTGCTGTTGCTCCAGGCGGGCGGCGACGCGAGCGGCGAAGTCGGCGTCCCCG
>JAAZNO010000490.1 GCA_012798275.1 Chloroflexota bacterium | reverse complement strand
GCCGATCATCCCTGGGAGATTTCTCGAATGCGATACCGAATTGTGCTGTTCCTCAGCCTGCTCTTGCTGACGGGGTGCGCTGCGCCGACGCCGCCCCCGCCTCCGACGCCGACCCCTACCGCGACGCTGACGCCGACGGCAACGTCCACCCCCACGCCGACGCCGACCCCTACGGCCACTCCCACACCAACCCCCACGCCCGTCCCCGCGCTGGCGCTGACGTTGCCCGAGCTCGATGGCGTCTCGCCGCTGGAGCCATTCCCGCTCACCGTGGCGCTGGAGCCGCTCACGGAGGCGTCTGTCGCCGCTGCGGCGAGCGCCATGATCACCGCGACGCTCCGCGATCCCCACGGCATGGTCTTCGCCATGCTGCCGCTCCCGTACGCCGGGGAGTATCGCTACACGAGCGCCGCGCCGGTGATCCTCCCCCTGGATGCGCTGTCGGGGACGTGGCAGGTCGCCATCACCGTCACCGCTCCCATCGAGGTGCGCGGCGCGCGCGTGGGCTCTTTCGAGCCGGAGCCGGTGCTGCTCCATGATCTGGAAGCCGTGCTGCCCGCTGCGGCCCGCCTCCTCGTGCCGGCCATCTTCGAGGAGCGCGTCGCTCAGGGGGATGCGTGGGCCGGCGGTCGCGTGTGGACCTATGGGCACAGCGAGCTGGGGGTGTGGTGGGCGCCCGGTCCCACGGAGCCGCTGCACTACGACACCGCATGGGTGCTGGTCGAAGCCACCTGCGAGCCGAACCGGTACGGGGAGCTGCCGGAGATCGTGGACTTCGAGGAGGCGTCCTGGGGGGAACATCCGGCGTTCCGTTTCCGCGAGACCTGGCCTGGACGTTCCGGTGGGGAGGCCGTCGTGTGGGTCATTCAGGGACAGGATTACCGGCTCTACCTGCTGCGCAGCCGTCCTTTGGGGGTGCGCGCCGTGGATCCGTTGGTGACGCGGGTGGTGGAGAGCTTCAGCGTGGAGTGAGGGGTCAGTAAAACAGGATTGGCGTCCCCACGCGCTTGTCGCTCTGGATGAACTCGTCTTCGAAGCCGCCGATGGGATGGGTCCAGCGGTAGACGAAGCGCGCGGCCTCGCTCGGCGCGTTGATACAGCCGTGGCTGCGGCGGACCCCAAAATCATTGTGCCAGTAGACGCCGTGAATGGCGCGCCCTTCCAGGTCGAAGAAAGTGTTCCACGGGATGCCGGGCAGGTCGAACATATCGCTGGGATTTTCCAGTTCCAGGCCGCCCTCGTAGGGCACGTTGCTCATGTGCCGCGAACCTTGCTTCAGCAGCACGCTCTGCTCGCCGGCAGGCGTAGCATGTCCCCCCACGCCCGAAGCGATGAGGGTGCTGAGGACGGGGGTGTCGCCCTCAAAGCAGGTGAGCCGCTGTGCGGTGAGATCTACCTCGATGCGTTTGCGGCCCACAAACGGCCGGAGAGGGGCGAGTTCCTGCCGCGGCAGGCGCCGCACGTCCTTCGCCAGCACCCACTGATGGTTCGTCCGCTGCCGGGGCGGATAATCGTCAAAGACTTTGTACCAGCCGACGCCCTGCTCGTCTTCGCTGGCCGCGATGACCCAGAAAACGCAGCCGCCGTAGAAGGTGTATTGCTTGGAGGCGTTCAGGGAAGGCGCGGTGTAGCCGCCGGTCGTGACCTGGGAGATCTCGCCCCAAAATCCCCATTCGCCGAGGTCTTGGATGAAGGGCTGCGGCGGATAGATGCGCATGGGCAAGAGCCACGCCGAATGCGCGTAGCCCAACGGCGTGCGGTACCACAGGTCGTTGTGCGCACTGAAGGGGGCATGGACTTCCTCCAACAGCTCCACTGCCTGATCCCGAGAGCGCACGTCAAGCCGTTTGGCGGAGGTGCTCGGCTCTTCGTAGAAGGCGACGGTGCGGATCGGGCGTCCCATCCACACCCACGGTTCTAGCTGGTGGCGAGGGTCGAAGTCGGCGCCGGGGGGCAGCAGTTCCGAGGGATAGGACGCTCGCGCGTGAAGCGTGGGGGCAAGCGCTGCCGTCGTTGCGGCGGCGACGATCAACTTGAGCATCTGGCGACGGGTGAGCATCGGCGACATGGTATCCTCCGCCGCAGAGTGTAACCCCAACCTCGCGATGTCGCAAGCTGGGAATGGCCCCCGGCTCCCTGAGAGGGGCCGGCGGTCGCGCCCGAGTTTATCCCCTGCGGCTGCGTTCTCGCGTCATTCCAGCTCCGGCGGCGCGCTGGGAATGTAGGGCATGATGAAGAAGCCGTGCACGGGACGGTCGGCGCGACCGGGGATTTGTTGCACGCACGTGAGGCCCTCGACCGGCTCGGAACGCGGCGGGAAGCCCCATACCCGCCTGGCGCCCGCGGCGGTCTTCTCCGCGCGGAGGATCACATCATCGCGGTTGGGGTAGTTGGGGTCGTAGAGGGCGATCTCGTACACTTCCAGGGCAGTTTCCGTGCAGGCGTAGGCCAGCACTTGATGGTTTTCCCACAGGCGCGCCGTGTCTTTGAACCCCACGTAGATCAGGCCCAGGATCACGGGCACGTGAGCGTCGAGGCGGCGGCGCGCGACCCCAAATTCCTTGAGCGTGCGGGCGCGGATGCCCTGGGGACCTTCGGCCGGCAGCGCCATCCATTCCGCAAAGCGCAGAACGTAGCGTCCCATAGCGCCGAAGGTATCCAGCTGCCGGTTGTAGAGATATTTGTAGAAGGGCGTGCCGCGCTCTGGGACTTGACTCAACTCGGGGACAGATTTTTCGGCGTAGTAATAGTCGCAGGCTGCGGAGGACATTCCCCCGCAAAGGCCGTAGTAGGCGGAAACATCGTTGACGAGGGGCAGTTTGAAGGGCAGCGGATAGCCGGGGAAGCTGTTGATGAAGTGCAGGCCGTGTTCGCTGGGACGGAACTGGGTGAGGGGGGAGAACAGGGCGGGCAGCCGGTATTCTGTCACCAGCGGCAGCAGCGGCGTCGTGTGACGATAAGATTTGTCGAGATAGGTGTAGCGGAACTCCAGATAGGGCAGGTAGAGATCCACCTCGTCGCTTTCAGACGGGCGGCCGAAGAGACGCCGCAGCCGGGTGAGGAAGGTGTGGCCCCAGGAAGGGGCGAGCTCCGGATCGTCGAGGAAACGGCCGGGGTCGTACACTACCGTGAAGCGTCCGTCGCGGTCCGAAAGCCCCGGCGTCACCGTGAGGTCATCGTCGTGTCGCCAGGGGGCGTCCTCATCGAAGACCCGCACCTCGACGTTGGCGGCAGGCTTGTTGTTGGCAAACAGCACCCGGCCCTGGAGTTCAGTGGTCATCATAGCCTCCTTCACCCGGCGCTGAGGCGCTCGTTGGGGGCGGCCTGCTCGCGGAGTCGTTTCACGTCGGATAGCGGCGGCAGGCCGAAGGTCTTTTTGTATTCCCGATTGAAGTGTGCGGGGTCATTGAAGCCCACCCGATAACCGGCGGTCGCCGCGTCGAGATCCTCGCTGAGCATCAGCCGGCGGGCTTCCTGAAGTCGCACTTGTTTTTGAAATTGCAACGGACTCATCGCGGTCACGGCTTTGAAGTGATGTTGAAAACTCGAGACGCTCATGCCCAGGTCGCGGGCGATGTCTTCGACTCGCAAGGGATGGTCGAACTCGTTGCGGAGCCGCTCGATGGCCCGGGCGATGCGGTGAGCGTGGCCCCCTTGGGTGGCGATATAGCGGAGCCGGTTGCCTTGTTCACCCAACAGCAGGCGAAAGATGATTTCCCGCGTGATCAGCGGCGCAAGGAAAGGCGCTTCCGTGGGATTGTCCAGGAGCCGCATCAGGCGCACGATGGCGTCGAGCAGATCGGCATCCAGGGTGCTGACGTCGAGCGCGCGCACGTGCGCCTCGTCGCGCGTCGCGAGCTGGCCGGTTTCGACCATGACGGCGCCGACGGTTGTGGGATCGAGTTTGAGGCTGAGGCTGAGGTAGGGGCGTTCCGGCGACGCTTCGATGACGTGGCTCACGATGGGGAGCTCGGCCGTGACCAACAGGTAGTGCATGGGATCGTACTGGTACCGGTACTCGCCCAGGAAGCCCTCCTTGCTCCCCTGCGCAATCACACAAAAGGCCGGGTCAGACACACTGTGGGCCAACTCTGTGGGAGCGGAGAGGCGATGGAGGCGCAGGCCCTTGAGTGGCTCGCTGCCGCCGTCCTTGCGGAGGGCGCGCATAAGTCGCTCGACCAACTCGTCCCTGCTGGCTTGCATCCGAGAGACCTCGAGCTCTGCCTGGAGGGGATGTTGCGCATTCATAGGACCTCCTTGTCGTTTTTTCCTGAGGCTTGCAGAATCGTGCAATGATCTTCCAGAATGATTATACCACACTGCATTCAGCGCTGCTATAATGATAAGTGTGAGGGACAGGAGTTCGACGCTTGCGGAAAATGAAGCCCTGCCCGCTCAGTACGAAAATTGCAGAAGGAGTGTGTGAGATGGACCTGGCTATTCAGTTGATGTTGAGAGTCGAGCGTGAAGCAGAGCTGCGGATGCGTTCCACTATGGCCCTCCGAGACAACTTCGTGGAGGATGATGAGTCAAGCTGCGCTTCCAAATGCGAGGAGCGGCTTCAACCGCGCTTCGAGCCGGCTTGTGGCGCTGCGTGTTGTGAGTGCGCCTGAGCGCGGGAAGTGCGGAGCTGATCGCGGAGAACGTCTGGGGCGCAAAGTTTTTTATTTCCAGGTGCGGGTGAAAGGAGACCGAGATGGAATACACGCGCTTAGGTTCGACGGGATTGCAGGTTTCGCGCCTTTGCCTCGGCTGTATGGGTTTTGGTGATGCGGAGCGCTGGACCCACAAATGGGTGCTCGATGAGGAAAACAGCCGTCCGATCATCAAGAAGGCGCTGGAGCTGGGGATCAATTTCTTCGATACGGCCAACGTCTATTCGCTGGGGAGAAGCGAGGAAATCCTCGGGCGCGCGCTGAAGGATTTTGCCCGGCGTGACGAAGTCATCATCGCTACCAAGGTGTTCAGCCGCATGCGCGAAGGGCCGAACGGCGCCGGACTATCGCGCAAGGCCATCATGACCGAGATTGACAACAGCCTCCGGCGGTTGGGGACGGAGTACGTGGACCTGTACCAGATCCACCGCTGGGACTACGAGACTCCCATCGAGGAGACGCTGGAGGCGCTGCATGACGTGGTGAAAGCGGGCAAGGCCCTGTACATCGGCGCGTCGGCGATGTTCGCCTGGCAGTTCCAAAAAGCGCTTTACGTCGCCGAGAAGCACGGTTGGACGCGCTTCGTCTCGATGCAAAATCACATGAACCTCATCTACCGCGAAGAGGAGCGGGAGATGTTGCCGCTGTGCCGGGAGGAGCAGATCGGGGTGATCCCCTACAGCCCGCTGGCAGCCGGGCGGTTGACGCGCGATGGGTCCCCGGCAAGCACGTTGCGTGCCGAAACCGATCAAATCGCCAGGATCAAATACGATGCGACCGCCGAAGTTGACCGGCAGATCGTCGAGCGGTTGGCCGAGGTCGCTGAGAAGCGGGGGGCGTCGCGCGTCCACATCGCGCTGGCCTGGCTGCTGCAGAAAGAGCCGGTGACGGCTCCCATCGTCGGCGCGACGCAGATCCGGCACCTCGAAGAGGCCGTTGGGGCGTTGTCCGTCAAACTGACGCCGGAAGAGGTCGCTTACCTGGAAGAGCCGTATGTGCCCCATCGCGTCGTGGGGCCGCAGTGATGGGGGAGGTAGGACATGTCCCAGTGGACGGAGGAAGAGCTCGAGCGGATTGGTGCTGCAGAGGAATTGCAGCTGGCGTCCGTGCAGCGTGACGGCGCCCTGCGCCAGCCGGTGACGATTTGGGTGGTCCGCGTTGGCGACGCGCTTTACGTCCGCTTCTACCGGGGACGGGACAGCGCCTGGTATCGCGGCGTCCAGGTGCGCCATGAGGGGCGGATCGAGGCCGGCGGGGTCGAGAAAGACGTCGTCTTCGTGGAAGAGCGCGATCCCGCCATCAACGCTCAGGTGGACGCTGCCTACCGCGCCAAATATCGCCGTTACCCGCAGTACGTCGCTCCCATGCTCACTGACGACGCGCGTGCGACCACGCTCAGGCTGGCGCCGCGCTAGGGGAAGGGTGCAGGTCTGCGCTTCCGGCAACCGGCGGGGGAAGTCTTGTATAGGCCTATTGTGGCTCAAGAAGAAGGAGCCCGACTGCGGGGCCGTTCGCTAAATGCAGACCTGGCTCTGAAAGGGGAGACTTGTTT
>JAAZNO010000489.1 GCA_012798275.1 Chloroflexota bacterium | reverse complement strand
GCCGAGGGCGTCGGCACGCGCGCGTTTCTGGAGGAAAGCGGCCTGCATCCGCAGTGGGTAGTGATCGCGGAGCCTTCGGATTTGCAGGTAGTGCGGGCGCAGCGCGGGCATCTGGAAATCCAGCTCACCCTCCAGGGCAAATCGGCGCATTCCGCCCGGCCCGAGTTGGGAGAAAACGCCATCTACGCCGCCGCGCGGATCATCTTCGGCCTGGAAATCCTCGCGGAGCAGCTGGCCGAAGATCCCTTCCTGGGAACGGGGGTGCTGGCCGTGACCGACATCCGTTCTCACGCGGTGAGCCGCAACGCCATCCCCGAACGCTGCGAGCTGATCATTGATCGGCGACTGACGGTCGGCGAGACCGAGGCCCTGGCCCTGGCCGAAATCCAGCGCATTGTCGCCCGCGAAGGGGTGCACGCCGCCGTCGCCGTCATTGAAGAGGAAGTGCGCACGCACACCGGCAAAGTCCTCCGCGCCCGCCGCGCCTCGCCCTCCTGGGCGCTGGACGAACATCACCCGCTGATCACCGCCATGCTCCAGGCGGCGCGGGACGTGAACTTGCGGCCGGGATTGAGCAAGTGGTACTTTGCCACGGAAGGCGCCTACACGGCGGGTGTGGCCCACATCCCCACGGTGGGTTTCGGACCGGGGGATCCCAATCTGGCGCACACCTGCAATGAAAATGTGCCCCTGGAACAGGTTTACAGCGCCGCCGGCGCTTACGCGGCCCTGGCAGCGCGTCTCTTGCGTCCCTGACGCGGTCCGCAATTAAGGGAGGAAATCATGCCCATCGCCATTGCCGAGACAGTTCAGACGGCGCTCGCAAACGGCGCCCCGCTCGTGGCGCTCGAATCGGCGCTGATCACCCATGGCTTTGCCTACCCGGCCAATCTTGAAATCACCCGGCGCATGGCGGAAACCATTCGCGCCGCGGGTGCAATCCCCGCCGTCATCGGCGTGTGGGAAGGACGCCCTACGGTGGGCCTGACCGAAGCTCAGATCGAGAGCCTGGCGCGCGAGACCGCCCTTAAGGCCAGCATCCGCGACCTGCCCCTGGCGCGGCTACGCGGCCTGCACGGCGGGACGACGGTCGCGGCGACGATGCTGCTCGCCCAACGCGCCGGCTTGCGCGTCTTCGCGACGGGCGGAATTGGCGGCGTGCATCGCGGCCATCCCGAGGACGTGTCCGCCGATCTGCCCACCCTGGCGACAACGCCCGTGATCGTCGTTTGCGCGGGCGCCAAAGCCATCCTCGACCTGCCCCGCACGCTAGAATTCCTGGAGACGTGGGGCGTGCCGGTATTGGGATGGCAAACCGCGATCTTCCCGGCCTTCTACAGCCGCGAATCGGGCCTGCCCGTAGATCAGCGCGTCACCCACGCCGCCGAAGTTGCCGCCGTCTATGCCAGTCAACGCGCGTTAGGCCTGCCCCAGGGACTGTTGGTCGCCGCGCCGGTGCCGCCAGAAGCTGCAATCCCGGCGTCGGAGATCGAACCGCTGATCGCGCAGGCCATCGCCGAGGCCGAAGCGCAGGGCATTTCCGGCAAGGAGGTGACGCCGTACCTGCTGGCCCGCCTGGTCACCCTGAGCGAAGCGCGTAGTCGCCGCGCCAACGAAAGCCTGCTCCTCAACAACGCGCAAATCGCCGCGCAGATTGCCACCCAGCTCTGAAGCGACTGCCGCTGCGCGACACACGGAGTCATCTATTCACATGCGCGCCTTACTGGTCTCTCAAGACCCGGATGAAGCGGCCATCCTGTCGCTGATCCTCCAGCGCGCTGGCATGACCGTCACCCGTTCGACGGATCTGGAACACGCGCTGCAAAATCAGCCCGAGATGCCGGCCGACTTGATCCTCCTGGCCATGCCCGCCGGTTCCCCGCTGGCGCAGGTGCGGATGATCCGCGCCCAGACGGAAATCCCCCTGGTGCTCGTCGCCGAACAGATCGAGGAGGCGATGCACGCGCTGTTGCTGGAATCCGGCGCCGATCTGGTCGTGACCCGGCCGTTCGCCCCCCGGCTGTTGATCTCCCAGGTACGTGCCCTGTTGCGCCGCGCGGCCGGGCTGCCCTTCTTCACGCTGCCGACCCTCACCATCAGCGATCTGACGCTGGACCCGGCGACGCGCACCGTGCAGGTGGGGATTCTGGGCCCCAAGCGGCTCACGCAGCTGGAGTTCCGCCTGCTCTACGCGCTGATGATCCATCGCGGGCAGGTCCTGCCGGCTGAAATCCTGGTCGAGCAGGTCTGGGGTTACACGGGAGAAGGGGAACGGGACCTGGTTCGTGGCTTGATCCGACGCCTGCGCGCCAAAATCGAGCCAGATCCCAGCCAGCCGCGTTTCATCCTCACCATTGCCGGCATTGGCTATACTTTCAATCCGCAAGAGTGAAACTTCCAGAGAGGCCCCGTACCACTCTCAAAGGCCTGGCGTTATGAAAATCGCAGGTTGCCGATGTTTTGACACAGAGATTACACAGGTTTAACACAGGTTTTATACAGCTCTCCTCTATGATGCAAGCGACACTTGGGCTGAGGGCCAACGTCAACAAGCACAGGCGACAGGCCCACAGCACAATAGCCTGTCATTCAGGCAACATACCGGTGAGGAGGTTAAACATGGCTTCGGCAGTATGTCCGTCCTGCGGAGAGACGATTAAGGTGACAGGACAAGTCAAAATCGGACGGTATATCACCTGTCCCATTTGCGATGAGATGCTTGAGATCATTGATGTGAACCCGATCGAACTCGATTGGGCGTTCTACGATGACGAGGACAACGAGGACGATCTGGATTACGAAGAGCAGGACGAGGACGAGGACGATTGGGATAACTGACGATCCCCGACATTCAACGCCTGAAATCGGTCTCAGAGGTGAGGCGGCCCGTTGCACCACGACGGGCCGCCTGCGTTACAGCTGGCGGCGTTCCCTGCAAGGCCTACAACAGCAGTGCCGGAATCTACGCCATTTTTAATCGGTGGCCGAACAATCGCTCAGATTTTACGTGGCAGAACGCGCGCTTGTACTTCTCGGCAGGTCGGTGTATCATTGTGGCGAGATGACAGGGTTCTCAAAACGCCACAACAACGGTCGCAAAGGCGAAAACCATGGGGCTTGAGTTCGCCTGGTGGGTCACGCCGGG
>JAAZNO010000488.1 GCA_012798275.1 Chloroflexota bacterium | reverse complement strand
GTTGAACTGCTGCCGTGGCAACGGGGCGGTTACCGCACCCGCTAACCCGGCCATATTGGAGGTAAATCCATGATCGAGGCCCTGCGCAATGCTTTCAAACTGCCTGATCTTCGGCGGCGGATGCTGTACACGCTGCTGATCCTGGTGATCTGGCGTCTGGCTTCGAACATTCCGGTGCCTGGCGTTGACCGTCAGGCACTGGAACAGTTCCTGGCCGGCGGGTCTGCCACGGGACGACTCATCAATCTCATTGATATGCTCTCGGGTGGGGCCATCGCCAATTTCTCCGTCCTGGCGGCGGGTGTGTCACCCTACGTCACGGCGTCCATTGTCTTGCAGCTGTTGGTGCCCATCTTCCCGAGCCTGGAAAAGAAGCTCAAGGAAGAGGGCGAGGCCGGACAGCGCAAGATGAATCAGTGGACTTTCTTCCTCACCGTGCCGCTGGCGCTGTTGTATTCGTTCGGCCTGGCGCAGGCGCTGTCCGCGCAGGCGAATATTCTGCCCAATTTCGGTTTCAGTGGGGGCAATGTGCTTTCTACGATCACGATCCTGTTGACCATGACCGCCGGCACGATGTTCGGCGTGTGGTTGGGCGAGATGATCACCGAACAGGGCGTGGGTAACGGTCTGTCGTTGATCATCTTTGGCGGGATTGTGGCGCGCGTGCCTACCAACATCGTGCGCCTGTGGCAGACGGACAAAGTGCTGGGCATCGTGCTCTTCTTGCTGTTGACGATCCTGACGATTTTCGTCATTGTTTTCGTGCAGGAAGGCGAGCGCCGCATCAAGGTGCAATATGGCAAGCGGGTGCGCGGCATGAAAGTCTACGGCGGCGGCAGCACCTATATTCCTCTCAAGGTCAACACCGCCGGCATGATCCCGCTCATCTTCGCCCAGTCATTCCTGACCTTCCCGGCGATCATCGCGCAGTTCTTCACCAACCCCTCCCAGCCGAACTTCGCCAACCAAATCGTGAATTTCTTCAGCGGGACCAGTCCCTGGTATGCACCGTTGTACTTCGTGGCGGTGGTCGGCTTCACCTACTTTTACACCGACGTGATGGTCCAGCAGCAGAATTTGCCCGACATGCTCCAACGGCAAGGAGGGTTTATCCCTGGCGTGCGTCCCGGCAAGAAGACGGAGGAGTACATCAATCACATCTATCGCCGCATCACCCTCGTGGGGGCGTTGTTCCTCGGCATTGTGGCGGTGCTACCCTACATCATTGAGCTCTTCCGTTTCTTGAATTCCAATGTCATGCTCATCACCAGTTCCGGTTTGTTGATCGTGGTCGGCACGGTGATTGACACCATGCGGCAGTTGGAAGCGCAGTTGCTCATGCGCCACTACGAAGGTTTCCTGCGCTGAGCCGGAGCGGCAGCTCGACTTGTCAAAAAGTCAAAGCTAGGGTATGATGGACCTTTGGGCTGTCAGGGGCATGGCCCCGCGCCCGAACTTTAAGTGTTTGGCGCGGATCAGGAATTCAACATGGTCATTCTAAAACGGCGTGAGGAGCTGCACATCATGCGGCAAGCAGGGCGCATGGTGGCAGAAGTCCTGGCGCTGCTGGAGGAGCGGCTGCGTCCAGGGGTGACCACCGGTGAATTGGATCGTCTGGCTGAGACCTGGATTCGGCAGCACGGAGCGACGCCTTCCTTCCTCGGCTATCCTCCGGGGGCGCGGCATCCTTTCCCGGCTTCGATTTGTGCTTCGGTCAATGACGAACTGGTTCATGGTATTCCTGGGACGCGAGTGCTCCATGAGGGCGATATCATCACCCTGGATGTGGGCGTCTGCTACAATGGCTTTCATGGCGATGCCGCGCGCACCTTTCCTGTGGGAACTGTGAGCGCGGAAGCTGCCTCCCTGCTGGCGGTAACGGCAGCGGCGCTGGAGGCGGGACAGGCTCAGGCTCGTCCCGGTCAGCGTTTGGGGGACATTTCCCATGCGGTGCAGACTGTGGCCGAATCGCAGGGTTACTATCTTACCCGCCAGTACAGCGGACATGGCATCGGGCGACAGTTGCATGAAGCGCCGCAGATTCTGAACGTCGGAGCGGCGGGCCGGGGGGTGCTCCTGGCTGTGGGCATGACTTTGTGTATCGAGCCCATGTTGCTCATCGGTACGGCGCAGACGCGCGTGTTGGAGAATGAATGGACTGTGGTCTCCGCCAACGGAGCGTTGACCGCCCATTTCGAGAACACCCTGGCTGTAGTGGAGGGTGAGCCGGAAATCTTGACCCGGCTTTAGCATGAGGAGGCTGAAATCATGAAGGTATCACCATCGGTGAAGCGCCGCTGTCCGAAGTGTAAAATCATTCGACGGCGCGGTGTGGTGCGTGTGATTTGTGAGAATCCTAAGCATAAGCAGCGGCAGGGGTAGTCCCGAGAGCCGTTTCTAGTCGAAGAGTTTGGAGGAGGCGTATGGCACGTATTGCAGGGGTGGACCTGCCCCGGAACAAGCGGGTAGAGATAGGCTTGACCTATATCTATGGCATTGGCCGGGCCACAAGCAACGAAATCCTGGCGAAGACTGGGATCAATCCGGATACTCGCGTCAAGGATTTGACCGAAAGCGAAGTGGCTCTGCTGCGCGATCTCATTGATAATCCCGACTACATTCTCGTCGAGGGTGACCTGCGCCGCGAGGTGCAGATGAATATCAAGCGCCTGATCGAGATCGGCAGCTATCGCGGCCTGCGGCATCGTCGCAATTTGCCAGTGCGCGGACAGCGTACCCGCACGAATGCCCGCACCAAGCGCGGCCCGAAAAAGACGGTTCCCGGTCGCGGTCGGCGGCGTGGTTCCAAGAAGAAGTAGTAGGGGGAGGAGGAAATTCGAGGAGGATGTATGGCTAAACGTACGGCGACTCAACGATCTGTGCGTCGTGTTAAGCGGAATGTGCCGCGTGGGCATGTCTATGTGCACGCTACATTTAACAACACCCTGGTCACGGTGACGGACCCTGAAGGGAACGTGTTACGTTCTGCCAGCGCCGGGACCGTGGGTTTCAAGGGGACCCGCAAGAGCACCCCTTTTGCGGCGCGCACGGCGGCTGAAAAGGCGGCCCAGGAAGCGCTGACCAATGACGGGGTGCGGGAAGTAGACGTGTTTGTGAATGGTGCCGGGCCTGGCCGCGAGGCTTCGCTGCGTGCTATCGCTGCTGTGGGGATGCGGGTGCGTTCTATCGTGGATGTGACCCCTATTCCGCACAACGGGTGTCGTCCGCCCAAAAAGCGACGGATCTAATTTGTAGGAGGGATTATGGCCAGATATCTGGGCCCGGCTTGTAAACTCTGTCGTCGCGAGGGAGCGAAGCTCTACCTCAAGGGCGACAAGTGCTATACTGAAAAATGCCCCTTCGAAGCGCGGGCTTTTCCTCCGGGGCAGCACGGGCGCGAGGCGGGTTTCCGCAAGCGCACCGCGACGAACTACACCATCCAGCTGCGTGAAAAGCAGAAGGTGCGCCGCATCTACGGCGTCCTGGAGCGCCAATTCCGCCGCTACTTCCGGGAGGCCCAGCGCCGCCCCGGCCTCACCGGTGAGAACTTGCTGGTGCTGCTGGAGACGCGGTTGGACAACATCGTTTATCGTCTGGGCTTTGCTGACTCTCGCTCCCAGGCGCGGCAGCTGGTCGAGCACGGTCATTTCACGGTCAATGGCCGCAAGGTGACAATCCCCTCTTATGTCGTGCGTATAGGGGATGCGATCGCTGTGCGCCCGGAGAGCCGTCGGCACCCGTACTTCAAAGACCGCCGGGAATTGCTGGGGAAGCGCAATGTCCCCTCCTGGCTGGTCCTGGATGAGGAGCTGCTGGGCGGCCGGGTCCTGGCGTTGCCTACCCGTCAAGAGATTGACGTGCCGGTGCAGGAACAGCTGATCGTTGAGTTCTACTCACGCTAAGCAGAAGGAGGCGACGTGTTAACAGCCCCAGTTCTGCCAAGGATCGAGATTGATGTCAACACGCAACAGTATGGCCGATATATCATCGTGCCGCTGGAGAGCGGGTATGGCGTGACGCTGGGCAACTCCTTGCGACGGGTGCTGCTTTCGTCTCTCGAAGGCGCGGCGATCACGGCGATGCGCATCCTGGATATCCCGCATGAGTTTGCGGCCATTCCCGGCGTGCAGGAAGACGTGATCCAGATTCTGCTGCACCTGAAGCAGGTCCGCCTGACGATGCAGGGTGAGGGCCCGCAATACATGACGCTGCGCGTTGACGGCGAAGGGACGGTGACCGCGGGCGATATAATTGCCCCGCCGGAAATCGAAATCATTAACCCCGAGCTGGTGCTCTTCACGGTGAACGAGAGCAGCGTGCACCTGGACTTCGAGTTTACGGTAGAGAAGGGCCGGGGATACTGGCCGGCTGAGGAGCGCGGGCGGATGCCGATTGGCGTCTTGCCGGTAGATGCACTTTTCAGCCCGATACGGCGGGTGGCCTATCACATTGATCAGGCGCGGGTGGGGCAGCTCACCAACTACGATCGGCTGACGATTGAAATCTGGGGCGATGGACGGTGCGCGCCGCTTGAAGCGCTCAAAGAATCCGCCCGGATTCTCCAGCGTCATCTGCATCTGATTGCGGGAGCCGAAGCCGAGGCGGAGGCCCCGGCTCCGACCGAGGAGGCCGACACCGATGTGATCCCGCACCGGGCTTATGCGACGCCCATCGAGGACCTGGGCCTGGGGGTGCGGGTCTACAATGCCTTGAAGCGCACCGGCATCTCTAACGTCGGCGAAGTGCTGGAGATGATGCGGCGCGGTCAGGACACGATGCTTTCGATCCGCAACTTCGGCGAGAAATCGCTGGAGGAACTGGTCGAGCAGCTTCGGACGAAGGGCTTTCTGAACGATGAGCCTGCGGGTTCATATTCGGCTGCGGCTGCAGACATCGCGGAGGACGTGTCCCCGGCTGCGGCTGAAGATGCCGACGACGAGTACGACGACTTCATAATTACGGATGACGACGCCTTGTGACGTTGTCTCTCTGTCAGGAGGTTTGGTATGCGACATCGTGTCGCGGGTAAGAAACTTAACCGTTCCGCGGGCCAGCGCACCGCGCTGCGGCGCAATATGGTGACCGAGCTGTTTCGCCATGAACGGATCTGTACAACGCGGGCTAAAGCCGAAGCCATCCGTGGCCAGGCTGAGAAACTCATCACCACGGCCAAGCATGGTTTGAGTGCGGAGCAGGAGAATCCTGCCCAGGGAGTTCATGCCCGTCGTCTGGCGGCGGCGCGGTTGAATGATCGGGAGGTCGTCACCAAGCTGTTCAGCGAGATTGCACCCCGGTACATGGAACGTCCGGGGGGCTACACGCGGATGCTGAAGCTGGGGCAGCGCAAAGGCGATGCTGCGCCCATGGTACTTTTAGAGCTCGTTAAAGACTAATCATCATAGTTCCGATTGCGGAGGATCACCGTGCGGGTCAAGGCCGTCGTGTCCTACGACGGGACCGACTACAGCGGCTTTCAACGCCAATCCAATGCTGAGAGCATCCAGGCGGTGTTAGAGCGCGCTCTGGCCGGACTCACGGGTGCTGCGGTGCGGGTCCTGGGCTCCGGTAGAACCGATGCCGGCGTCCATGCGGCAGGACAGGTGATCGCTTTCGATGTGACCTGGCGGCACGGTCTGCCGGATCTGCAGCGCGGGCTGAATGCGCTTCTGCCGGAGGCGATTGCCGTCCTCAGCGTCGCAGAGGCGCCGACGGATTTCGATCCCCGGCGTGACGCGCGGGCGCGCTGGTACCGCTACACGATTTACAACGCGCCGATCCGCGATCCGCTGCACAGCCGCTACAGCTTGCATGTGCCGCAACCGTTGGATGTGGCCGCCATGCAGACGGCCGCGGCCATGCTGGTGGGATGGCATGATTTCAGCGCGTTCGGCTCGCCTCCGCAGGGAGAGAACGCCGTCAGAGAGGTTTTGCGCGCTGAGTGGCAGGCAGCTGGCGCCTGGCTGACCTTCGACATCGTCGCCAATGCTTTTTTGTTCCGCATGGTGCGGATGATCGTGGGGACGCTGCTGCGGGTAGGACGAGGGGCATTGTCTCCCGAACAGTTTGCTGGGATCTTGCACACTCGCAATCGGGCTGCTGGCGGGCCGGCGGTCGCGCCGCGCGGGCTGACGTTGATGGCCGTTTACTATGAGGCTTAACAACATCAAGGATAGAAAATCAAAGACGGAAAATCAAAGACGGAGAGTCAAGGAGTCGGGGCGCAGGATGCCGGGGCAGGATCGCTGGCCATCGCGGGGTCACTGGCTACCAGACTAATCAGGGTGAGTGAGGACAAAGTGAAAGACGTAAAAATACAAAAGACCTATATGGCTAAGCCTGGCGAAGTCCAGCGGAAGTGGTACGTGGTGGACGCCACGGACAAGACGCTGGGGCGGCTGGCTACCGGCATTGCCAGTGTGTTGCGCGGCAAGAACAAGCCGGAATATACGCCGCATACCGATGTCGGTGACTTCGTGATCGTGATCAACGCTGAAAAGGTGCGGGTCACGGGTCGCAAGCTCGATCAAAAACTCTACTATCGCCATTCTGGCTATCCTGGCGGCTTCAAGTCGGTGTCGTTGCGGCGCCAGCTGGAAACGTTCCCTGAGCGCGTGATCGAGGCTGCGGTCAAAGGCATGTTGCCTCGGGGCCCGATGGGGCGCCACATGTACCGCAAACTCAAGGTCTATGCGGGTCCCACCCACCCGCATGAGGCGCAACAACCTGAGCCGTTGGATTTATAAGGAGGCGAGGATGGAAGGGCAGTATTTTGAGGGTTTGGGACGTCGCAAGCGCGCTACTGCACGGGTGCGCATTTACCCCGATGGCAGCGGGCAGTACATCGTCAATGGCCATGCGTACAACGATTATTTCGGTCGGGAGGCGGACTTCATCGCTTTGATGGCGCCGTTCCAGCTGACCAACACGGCGGGTAAGTATGACGTTTCTGTCGTCGTTGCCGGCGGCGGCGTCACCGGGCAGGCCGAGGCGGTGCGGATGGGAGCATCACGCGCTCTGATCAAGTTGAATCCGGATTTTCAATCCGAGTTGCACAAGGCCGGTTTCCTCAGTCGGGATGCCCGCGAAAAGGAACGCAAAAAGCCAGGTCTGCGCCGGGCGCGCAAGGCGACGCAGTACACCAAGCGTTAATCACGTCGCTGTGACTGGACCTTTCGAACAGGTAGGCGGACCCTTTCGCCTACCTGTTCCTTGTTGGCGTCAGGCAATCGCTGGGTTTGGCAAGGGCGGGGGACAGCGAGAGAATTTCCGATAGTGAGGCAACGATGGCGGGAATTGTGATTTTGGGATTGGGGCCCGGCGCGCCGGAGCAGGTGACCCGTGAGGCCTGGGCAGTATTGGCGACTGCCGAAGAGGTGTGGCTCCGCACGACGCATCATCCCGTCGTCGCAGAGCTGCCGAAGACTCTGCAGCTGCGCTCTTTCGACGCGCTCTATGAGCAGCTCCCTACTTTCGAGCAGGTCTACGCCACGATTGTGGAGGAGGTGCTGGTCTTGGGACGTCGGGAGCAGGGGGTGATGTATGCGACCCCCGGCCATCCGCTGGTGGCAGAGGCGGCGGTGCCCGAAATCCTTGCCCGGGCACGGGCGGAAGGCTTGCCTGTGCGCGTCGTGGCCGGACTCAGCTTCCTCGAGCCGGTGCTGACGGCGCTCGAAGCGGCGCGGTTTGCCCCTCTCCCGTCATCTCCCGACGCCATCCCGGCCCCGGCCGGCTGGCTGGATGCGGTGGATGGCTTGCAGCTCGCCGACGCCCTCGATGTGGTGGCGCGGTCACACCCGCCCTTCCGCCCTGATGCGCCGGTCCTGATTGCGCAAGTCTACAGTCGCGCTGTGGCGTCGGAGCTCAAACTAACGCTGATGAACGAGTATCCCGATGAGCACCCGGCAGCGCTGGTGGAAGCTGCCGGAACCGCGGCGCAGACCGTCGTCTGGTTGCCATTGTATGCCATTGATCGGCAGGATGTGGGCCCTTTGAGCAGCCTCTACCTGAGCCCTCTGGCATCAAACAGCAGTTTCGAGAATTTCCAGGAGACGATCGCGCGTTTGCGCTCCCCGCAGGGCTGCCCCTGGGATCGGGAACAGACTCACGCGAGCCTGCGCACGAATCTGCTGGAAGAGACCTATGAAGTGCTCGACGCCATTGACCGTGAGGACGTGGCGGCGTTGCGTGAGGAATTAGGTGATTTGCTGCTGCAGATTGTCCTGCACACGCAAATCGCCGTGGAGGATGGCGATTTCCAGATGCATGAAGTCCTGGCGGGGATTGACGCCAAAATTAAGTCCCGGCATCCCCATGTGTGGGGACAGGTGCAGGTCTCAGGCGCGGAGGAGGTCATCCATAACTGGGAGGTGCTGAAGCGGCGCGAGCGTGAAGCTAACGGAAAGGGCGAGCGGTCGCTCCTGGATGGCATTCCCCTCGCTCTGCCGGCGCTGACGCAGGCACATGCCTATGGGAATCGCGTTCGGCGGGTGGGCTTTGACTGGCCTGACCTGGCTGCGGTGCGGGCTAAGGTAGCGGAAGAGCTCGCGGAGCTGGACGCCGCTGCTTCTCCGGAGGAAGTGGCGGCCGAATTGGGCGACGTGCTCGCGGCGCTGGTGCATCTGGCGCGTTGGCTGGGGGTAGATCCTGAAAGCGCCTTGCGTGAATCCAATCAGCGCTTTGCACAACGTTTCCGCCGCGTTGAAGCGCTGGCCCGCGAACAAGGGCAGGCCTTGGAGAAATTGGATCGTCCCGCCCTGGACGTGCTGTGGCGGACGGCCAAACTTCAGCGTTAATTGCTTT
>JAAZNO010000487.1 GCA_012798275.1 Chloroflexota bacterium | reverse complement strand
GTCTCCGGCGATCGCGTGGTGGTTTTGCAGGACGACGGCACGCTGGAGACGTACACCCTGCGCAAGTACAGCCGCTCGAATCAGAGCACCTGCATTGATCAGCGACCGGTGGTCCGCAAGGGGCAGCGCATGCGGCGTGGTGATGTGCTGGCGGACAGCTCCTCCACGGAAAGCGGCAGCCTGGCGTTGGGGCAGAACGTCCTGGTGGCGTTCATGTCCTGGGAGGGCGGCAATTACGAGGACGCCATTCTGCTCAGCGAGCGGCTGGTGGAGGAGGACAAATTTTCCTCCGTGCACATTGAAAAGCATGAGCTCACGGCCCGCGACACCAAGCTGGGCCCCGAAGAGGTCACGCGGGAAATCCCCAATGTCTCCGATGATGCGCTCCGCGACCTGGATGAGGAAGGCATCATCCGCGTGGGGGCGGAGGTCGGCCCGCTGGACATTCTGGTGGGCAAGATCACTCCCAAGGGCGAGAAAGAGCTCACGCCGGAGGAGAAGCTGCTGCGCGCCATTTTCGGCGAGAAATTGCGCGATGTGAAGGACACCAGTCTGCGCATGCCTCACGGGGCCAGCGGCAAGGTGGTGGACATCAAAGTCTTCGACCGCGACGAGTACCGCGACTTGCCGGCGGGTGTGGAGCGTGTGGTGCGCGTCAGCGTCGCCCAGCGGCGCAAGATCATGGCGGGCGACAAGATGGCCGGGCGCCATGGCAACAAGGGTGTGATCTCCAAAGTCGTGCCGGTGGAGGACATGCCCTTCCTGACGGACGGCACGCCGATTGACATCATTCTCAATCCCCTGGGGGTGCCGGGGCGCATGAACATCGGCCAGGTTCTGGAGACGCACCTGGGATGGGCCTCCGAGCGCCTGGGATTCCGCACCGTCTCGCCTGTTTTCGATGGCGCCGATGAGGTGGAAATCGCTGCCGAACTCGCTCGCGCCTGGTTGATTGATCAGGCCTGGGCTGAGGCCTTGGAGCGCGCGTGGGCGTGGCTCAAAGCGCAGAATTACGATCTCGAACAGCTGCGCGACGACGATGAAGCGCGCCTGATCTACGTAGCAGCCTGGCTTTCCCAGTTCGGCTATGAGGTGGATCGCCTGCGGGATGATACCATCTACGCCCGGCGTTCGGTATTGCAAGAATGGCTGCGCGAGCTGGGGTATCGCCCTGAGGCTTTGCTGGTCTTTGAAGATGACCCCCGCTCGATGGAAGCGCGCCGTGAGGCGGACCTGCGGGTTCAGGCGGTCTGTGCGCGGCTGTGGATGGAGGGGCGTGGCCAGGACGTCTCCGGCCTTGAGGATGAAGCGCTGCTGCTCAAAGCCACGGCCTACAGCCAGGAGACCAACGAGCCTTTGCCGACGTTGGGCAAAATGGTGTTGTACGATGGCAAGACCGGAAAGCCCTACGATCAACCCATCACCGTGGGCATTATCTACATGTTCAAACTGGCCCATCTGGTGGAGGACAAAGTCCACACCCGTTCGACCGGGCCGTACTCGCTGGTGACGCAGCAGCCCTTGGGCGGCAAGGCGCAATTCGGCGGTCAGCGCTTCGGCGAGATGGAGGTGTGGGCGCTGGAGGCTTACGGCGCTGCTTACATCTTGCAGGAGATGCTCACCATCAAATCCGACGATGTTCAGGGCCGCGTCAAGGCCTATGAATCCATCGTCAAGGGCTTGCCGATCGAGGAGCCGGGGATTCCGGCTTCGTTCAAGGTGCTGGTGAAAGAGTTGCAGAGCCTGGCGCTGGCGGTGGAAGCCGTGACCGATTCCGGCGAAGTGCTGCATTTTGGCCGCGATGAGCGGCGGGCGCAATTGCCCAAGCTCGGCATGGGCCTGCTGGGCCTGGCCCCGGAGAAATTTTAGCCCTGCGGAGCAGGGTTTGACCTTTTATCGCTTTGTGGTATCATGAGCGTCCGATGAGGTGACAGCCAGATACCCTGCACTTCACGAAAGTGGGAAGGACGAAATTGAAGAGAGGCCATCATGAGCGGTAGGATGGCCTTCTTCAGTGGAATTTTCAGGAGGAAAAGGTGCCTACAATTAATCAGTTAGTGCGGAAAGGGCGGAAGCCCAAGGGACATCTGTCGAAGTCCCCGGCACTGCAGTACAATCTGAATACCAAGCGGGGCAATCGGCGCTCGCGGGCCGAGAAAGGCAATCCGCAGAAGCGGGGCGTCTGCACGGTGGTGCGTACCACGACCCCTAAGAAGCCCAATTCGGCGCTGCGGAAGATTGCTCGTGTGCGGCTGTCCAACCGTATCGAAGTCACGGCTTATATTCCCGGCGAGGGCCACAACCTGCAAGAGCACTCCGTGGTGTTGGTCCGCGGGGGACGTGTGAAGGATCTGCCCGGTGTCCGGTATCACATCGTGCGGGGGACTCTGGACTCCAGTGGCGTGAAAGACCGACACCAGCAACGTTCCAAGTACGGGGCGAAGGCTGCCGCGGCGGCTGCCGCGACCAAGAAGAAGTAGGGAGTGAGCCATGTCGAGAAGGTCTCGTGCAGTAAGGCGTGAAGTTCCGCCTGACATTCGATATAACAGTGTGCTGGTTCAGAAATTCATCAACCGCATGATGCGGGTGGGCAAGAAGAGCGTGGCGCAGCGTATGATGTACGAGGCGATGGACACGATCGAGGCGCGCGCCAAGCGTCCGGCGCTTGAGGTCTTTGAATCGGCGATGCGCAACGTGGCCCCTCCCATCGAGGTGAAGCCGCGGCGCGTGGGGGGCTCGACTTATCAGGTGCCGGTGGAAGTGCCGCAATATCGGCAGGTGTCCCTGGCGATCCGCTGGATCCTGGCAGCGGCACAGAAGCGCAACGGTCGCGGGATGGCGGAGAAGCTGGCGGCGGAGCTGCTGGATGCGGCGCAGAATACCGGCGCCGCCGTGAAGCGCCGCGAGGAAACGCTGAAGATGGCCGAGGCGAACCGCGCCTTCGCGCACTTGCGCTGGTAGGCGGGCAGTTCTTAGTCGCGTAGTCGCGGGGGCTGCATCAGCAAGAAGCGCTGCCTGCCAGACTAGCGGACTGAGAGACTGCTTGAGCATGGAAAACGTACCTTTACTCGAAAAAATACGCAATATCGGCATCATTGCTCACATTGATGCGGGCAAGACCACGACGACCGAACGCATCCTTTATTACACCGGTCGGACACATCGCATGGGCAATGTGGATGAGGGCACAACGGTCACGGACTGGATGCTCCAGGAACGTGAGCGGGGCATTACCATCACCTCGGCGGCGGTCACGTGCTTCTGGAATGGTTTCCAGATCAACATCGTAGACACGCCCGGTCACATTGACTTCACGGCTGAGGTGCAGCGGAGCCTGCGGGTGCTGGATGGCGGCGTCGTCATTTTTGACGGCACGGCAGGCGTGGAGCCCCAATCTGAGACGGTGTGGCGTCAGGCGCGGGCTTTCAATGTGCCTCTTATCGTGATGATTAACAAGATGGATCGGCTGGGGGCCAACTTCGAACATGCGGTGCAGACCATCCGCGAACGGCTCGATGCCCGGCCGGTGCCGATCCAATGGCCCATCGGCGCGGAGGCCAGCTTCGTGGGGGTGGTGGACTTGCTCGAGTGGCAGGCCATCGCCTGGACGGATGAGCTGGGGGCGAACTTCAGGCCCATTCCCATGCCGGACGACGTGCGGGAAGCGGCCAGCGCGGCCCGCGAGGCCATGATCGAGAGGATCGTGGAGACCGATGACGCGCTCATGGAGCGTTACCTGGAGGGCGAGGAGCTCTCGGCGGACGAACTGCGCGCGGCCTTGCGGAAAGCGACCATCGCCGGGCATTTACAGCCGGTTCTGTGCGGGACGGCGCTGCGCAACAAGGGCGTTCAACCTTTGTTGGATGCGATTGTGGCCTATCTGCCATCACCGTTGGATGTGCCGCCGGTGCGGGGCGAGACCAAGAAGGGGATTCAAGAGCGGCCGGCTGATCCGGCGGCCCCGCTCGCAGCGTTGATCTTTAAAATCGCGACCGATCCTTATGCGGGACGGTTGGCTTATTTCCGGGTCTACTCCGGCGAATTGCGGCGGGGGATGGTCGTGCTCAACGCCACCAAAAATGTGCGGGAGCGCATCCCCAAGTTGCTGCGGTTGTTCGCCGATCGCCGGGAAGAGGTCGAGGTATTCCGGGCCGGCGACATTGGCGCGACGGTGGCGTTGAAGCAAAGCTTCACGGGAGACACGTTGAGTGCCGTCAATGCGCCCATCATTCTGGAATCCATTCACTTCCCGGAGCCGGTGATTGATGTGGCCGTGGAGCCTAAAACGGTGGCGGATCAGGATCGTCTGATCGAAGCGCTGGAGCGGCTTGCGGAGGAAGACCCTACTTTCCGGGTGCGGATGAATGAGGCGACGGGGCAGATCATCATCTCTGGGATGGGTGAACTGCATTTGGAGATTCTGGTAGACCGCCTGCTGCGTGAATTTCACGTGGCTGCCAATGTAGGACGACCCCGTGTGGCCTACAAGGAGACGGTGACGCAGACCGGTGTGGCCGATCTGACCTTTGAGCGGATGTTGGGTGGCAAACCGCAGTTTGCACGGGTCAAACTGGAGGTGCGGCCGGCCGCACACCCCGATGAGGGAACACACTTTGCGAGTGTCGTGCCTCCGCAACGTTTGCCCGAAGTGTTCATGGCGGCGGTCCGTAACGGGGTGCTGGAATCGTTGAGCAGCGGTTTTCTGGCCGGTTATCCCCTGGTGGGGTTGGAAGTCACCTTGCTGGATGCCGCCGTGGACCCCGAGTTGTCTACAGACATGGCCTTCAGGGCGGCGGGGGCGCAAGCCTTCCGTGAGGCGGTAGAGCAGGCGCAGCCGACCCTCCTGGAGCCGATGATGGATCTGGAAGTGGTGGCCCCGGAGCTGTTTATCGGGGACGTGTTGGGAGATCTCAACGCTCGCGGCGCGCGCATTCAAGCGCTGGAGCCGCGTCCCGGCGGGACTCAAGCCGTACGGGCTTTTGTCCCGCTGGCAAAGATGTTTGGGTATGCTACCGACTTGCGCAGTGCCACGCAGGGTCGGGGCACGTTTACCATGGAGTTCCACCATTATGCACCGGTGGAACCCGCCCAATTGGATGCCATCTTGTATGGCGGAGGGTGATGCCTGGCAGGTGGACTGACGTGGAGAGGGTGACTTGAAGCGGCGCCAGCGAGGCAGGCCTCAAGATACAATCACATTTAGCACTCATAGTATTCACAGAAGGAGAAGCAAAGAATGGGCAAGCAGAAGTTTGAGCGCACGAAGCCGCATGTGAACGTGGGTACCATCGGGCACATTGATCACGGCAAGACGACGCTGACGGCGGCGATCACCCGGACGCTGTCGCTCAAGGGCTGGGCTGAGTTCAAGGCGTATGACGAAGTCGCCAAGGCCGATGCGAAGATGTTCCGCCGTGATGCGACCAAAATCCTCACCGTGGCCATTTCGCATGTGGAGTACGAGACGGAAAAACGCCACTATGCGCATGTGGACTGCCCCGGCCACCGGGATTACATCAAGAACATGATCACCGGTGCGGCGCAGATGGACGGCGCGATCCTGGTGGTTTCGGCCGTGGATGGCCCGATGCCGCAGACGCGGGAGCACATCCTCCTGGCGCGTCAGGTAGAAGTGCCGGCCATTGTGGTCTTCTTGAACAAGGTGGACCTGATGGACGATCCCGAGCTCCTGGAGCTGGTGGAGCTGGAGGTCCGCGAGGTGCTGAACACCTATGGCTATCCGGGCGATGAGACGCCCATCGTGCGAGGGTCGGCCCTGGCCGCGTTGAACTGCCCCAGCACGGATCCCAATCATCCGGACTACGCCTCCATTTGGGAGCTCATGCGGGTGGTGGATGAGTACATTCCCACGCCGGAGCGCGCCGAGGATAAGCCTTTCTTGATGTCCATCGAGGATGTGTTCTCCATCAAGGGCCGCGGCACGGTGGTGACCGGGCGTGTGGAGCGCGGGACGATGCTGCCTAATACCGAAGTCGAGCTGGTCGGGCTGAGCGATCAGCCGCGCAAGACGGTGGTCACTTCCATGGAAATGTTCCACAAGACGCTCGACAAAGTGGTGGCGGGCGACAACGCCGGGCTGCTGCTGCGCGGTGTGGCGAAGGACGAGGTGGGCCGCGGTATCGTGGTGGCTAAGCCCGGCTCGATCAAGGCGCATCGGAAGTTCGAGGCGCAGGTCTACATCCTCAAGCGTGAGGAAGGCGGCCGTCACAAGCCCTTCTTCACGGGGTACAAGCCGCAGTTTTACATCCGCACCATGGACATCACCGGCTCGGTGACCCTGCCCGAGGGTGTGGAGATGGTCATGCCGGGCGACGACACGCAGATGACGGTGGAGCTGATCGAGCCGGTGGCGATCGAGACCGGGTCCCGTTTCGCCATCCGCGAGGGTGGTCTGACGGTCGGCGCTGGGGTCATCACCAAAGTCCTGGAATAAACCCGGCGTACTGAAACCGAACTTCAGGTGATGTGAGCAATGGCAAAACAACGTATTCGTATTCGGCTCAAGGGCTACGATCATCGGATTCTGGACGAGTCCGCGCGTCGGATTGTCGAGGCGGCTGAACGCACCGGCGCCCGTGTGGTTGGGCCTGTACCGCTGCCGACGAAGATCGAGCGTTTTACGGTGCGACGTTCCACCTTCATTGATAAAGATAGTCACGAGCACTTTGAGATTCGCACTCACAAACGACTGATTGACATTATGGAGCCGGATTCGAAGACGATTGATACTTTGATGCGGCTCAATATGCCGGCCGGCGTGGATATTGAAATTAAGTTGTAAGTCGGAGTTTAACGTCAGCGCTGTGGCGTTCGCGGTGCAGGGTTGATGGTAACACCGATTTGCATCCCCCCTGGGCAGGTGCTGGTAACAGCTCGTGTCCAGGGGGGAAGTTGTGGGCGAAAGCCGGGCGTGGGAGCATGTCCTGAGCTGCCGGCGGGCGAGGCCCCGGTTGCAGCGAGGCGTGATCAAAAGGGATGATGCGGTGGGCCTTACACCGGCAGTCCCAAGGAGGAAGCAGAGTTTATGAAAGGCATTTTGGGGAAGAAAGTGGGAATGACCCAGGTGATCAAGGACGACGGTGAAGTGGTCGCCGTGACGGTCCTGTCAGTAGGGCCATGCTATGTGACGCAAGTGCGGACCCCGGAGAAAGATGGGTATCGCGCCGTGCAGCTCGGGTATGAGCCGGATAAGGCCAAGCACTTGAGCAAGGGCGAGCGAGGGCATCTGGAGCATTCGGGCGTGCCGTTGTTGCGTCATCTGCGGGAGCTGCGTATCCGCGAGGATGAGCAGTACGAGGTCGGTCAGGTCATCAAAGCCGATGTCTTTGCTCCGGGTGAGCGGGTGGACGTGATTGGCACGTCCAAGGGCCGGGGCTTCGCGGGGGTGGTGAAGCGTCATGGGATGGGCGGCGGGCCCCACACGCACGGTCAGTCGGATCGTGAGCGGCGCGTCGGTTCGATCGGCGCCGGCTCGTCTCCCGGTCATATCTGGAAGAATGCGCACATGCCCGGGCATATGGGCGCCGAGCGTGTCACGTCCCAGAATATCGAAGTGGTGTTGGTGGACCCTGAGCGTAACCTCTTGGCTGTCAACGGTAGTGTCCCCGGTCCGAACGGCGGCTTAGTGTTGGTCAAGCTGGCTCGCAAGCAGAAGGTCGCCAAGGGAGGAAAGTAGAGATGCGCGTTCCGGTGTTGAATATGCAGGGCGAGCAGGTTCAGGAAATCGAGCTGCGCCCGGACATTTTTGAAGCTCCGGTCAATGTTCCGCTGATGCATCAGGCGTTGGTGTTGCAGCTGGCCAACGCGCGGCAGGGGACTCATAGCACCAAGACGCGGGGCGAGAACAATCGCACGACGGCCAAGTGGTATCGCCAAAAGGGTACCGGTCGGGCGCGTCATGGAAGCCGCAGCGCTAACCTCTTTGTGGGGGGCGGAATTGCGCACGGTCCCAAGCCGCGAGATTATACCAAGCGGATGCCCCGGGAGATGCGCCATGCAGCGGTGCGGTCGGCGCTTTCGGCGAAGGCGGCGGCTCAGCAAATCGTGGTGGTGGAGACATTGGCGATGGAAGCTCCGAAGACCCGGGAGATGCTCAAGGTGCTGAAGAGTCTGGCGGTGGATCAAGGCAAGGTGCTGATTTTGCTGCCGGAGCGGAATGAGGCCATCGAGCGCTCGGTGCGCAATCTGCCGACGGTGCAGACGCTGCGCGCCAGCTATGTGAATGTGCGGGATCTTTTGGGTTCCGATCATGTCATCATTCCCTTGGGCGCTCTGGAAGTGGTGGACACGCTTCTGGCGCGGCGCAAGGCGACGGAGTAACGGGCATGGATATTTATGACGTGATCATTCGACCGATTACAACGGAAAAATCCGAGTCGCGCAAGGCATTGCGGCAGTACACTTTCCAGGTGCATCGCCGCGCCAATAAGCAACAGATTCGTGACGCGGTGGCAGAGATCTACAGTGTGGACGTAGTGGCTGTCAACGTGATGAATATGCCGGCCAAGATCCGTCACACACGTGGGCGCAAGGCGACGGTGCATCTTCCGGCGTGGAAGAAAGCTGTCGTCACGGTGGCTCAGGGTCAACGGATTGACGCTCTGGAGGCGTAGCATGGGAATCAAGAAGTTCAAGCCTACTTCCCCCGGTCGCCGCGGGATGACCGGGTACACGTATGAGGAGATTACGCGCGCCAGGCCGGAGCGCGCGCTGGTCACGCCGCTGAAGAAGAAGGCGGGCCGCAATGCGTATGGCCGGGTGACTGTGCGGCATCGCGGTGGTGGGCATCCGCGTCAGTACCGCGTGATTGATTTCCGCCGGGATAAGCTGGGAGTGCCGGCGCGGGTGGCGACCATTGAGTACGATCCGAATCGCTCCGCACGCATTGCCTTGCTGCACTATGCTGATGGCGAGAAGCGTTACATCCTGGCGCCCTTGGGCCTCAAGGTGGGCGCGACCGTCGTCAGCGATAAGGAGACGGTGGAAATCAGCGTCGGGAATGCGACGATGCTGGCGAACCTGCCCTTGGGGACGATCGTTCACAATGTCGAGCTGGAGCCCGGCAAGGGGGGGCAACTGGTGCGGGCCGCGGGGACTTCCGCGCAGGTGTTGGCGAAGGAAGGTGATTTCGTCACCTTGCGGATGCCCAGCACCGAGATGCGGCTGGTGCGCAAAGAATGCATGGCCACCATCGGGCAGGTCGGCAACGTGGAACATGCCAACATCAAGTTGGGCAAGGCGGGACGCAAGCGTTGGTTGGGATGGCGGCCGACGGTGCGCGGCTCAGCGATGTCCCCGCGCGACCATCCGCATGGCGGCGGTGAAGGGCGTTCGCCCATTGGGATGCCCGGGCCGAAGTCGCCCTGGGGGTGGTACACTTTGGGCCGCAAGACCCGGCGCAATAAGTCTACCGATAAGTACATCGTTCGCCGGCGGAACGCTGGGCGCTAAGCGCAGAGGAGGCTAGCATGTCACGTTCGCTGAAAAAAGGGCCGTTTATCGAGCCGAAGCTGTACAA
Source organism: Chloroflexota bacterium (assembly GCA_012798275.1). Classification (GTDB taxonomy): domain Bacteria; phylum Chloroflexota; class Anaerolineae; order B4-G1; family SLSP01; genus JAAZNO01. Next base: position 2,562 of record JAAZNO010000487.1, on the reverse strand, counting down.
GAAGATTGAAGAGATGAATCGCGCCGGGCAGAAGCGCGTCATTCGCACCTGGTCGCGAGCCTCCGTTATCTTCCCGATCATGGTGGGCCACACGATTGCGGTCCATGACGGGCGGCGCCATGTGCCGATTTACATCACCGAGAACATGGTGGGCCATCGGCTGGGTGAATTTGCCCCGACGCGGACTTTCCGGGGGCATATCACCAGGGAAAAGAAGGGTCGGGTAGAGTAGGAGGCGCCGGTATGGAAGAACAAGTGAGAGCGCAAGCAAAGTATATACCCATGGCGCCGCGCAAGGTGCGGCGGATTCTGGAACCGGTGCGGGGGATGGAGGCGCAACAGGCCGTGACGCTGTTGAAGGCCATGCCTCATGCCGCGGCGGGGCCGGTGGTCAAACTGTTGCAGTCAGCCATTGCCAATGCCAGTGAGAAGGGGCTGGACACGGATCATCTGGTCATCGTGCACCTGGTGGCGGATGAGGCCAGCGGGGTCATGCCGGGCAAGGGTTGGCGCGCGCAGTGGGGGAGCCGGGGGCGGTATCGTCCGATTCGGAAGCGTTCTTCCCACATCACGGTGGTGCTCGAAGAACGGGCAGCGTAAGAAGGAGGCACATCTTGGGTCGCAAAGTTCATCCCTACGGTTTCCGCCTGAAGATCATCCGCGATTGGCAGTCGCGGTGGTATGCAGAAGGGCGCACGTATGCCGACCTGTTGAAGGAAGATCGGCAGATTCGGGAGTTGGTGGAAAAGGAAATGCGCAGCCGCGCCAAGGATGGGCAATCGAGCCTCTCGCGGGTGGAGATTGAACGTTTCCCGCCCAATCAGGTCTCGGTCATCATCCGCACAGCGCGCCCGGGCGTGGTCATTGGGCGCAAGGGCGAGAACGTCAAAATCCTGCGCCAGAGCCTGGAAGAGCTGACCGGCGGCAAGCGCGTGCATGTGGACGTGCAGGAGGTGGAAACGCCTGATCTGGACGCGCGCCTGGTGGCGGAGAACATCGTGGCGCAGCTGGAGCGGCGTATCTATCACAGCCGGGCGATGAAGCGCGCGGTGCGACAGGCCATGCGCGCCGGCGCTCAGGGGATCAAAATCGTGTGCAGCGGTCGTCTTTCGGGCTCGGAAATGGCGCGCCGTGAGACCATGCGCGAAGGGCGCGTTCCCTTGCAGACCCTGCGCGCGGACATTGACTATGCCCAGGACGAGGCGCTGACGACTTACGGGCGTATTGGCGTGAAGGTGTGGATTTACATGGGGGAGGTTCTCCCTAAGCCTGTCGCGCCTGCTGCCGGGGCCGAAGTAGCTGGCGAGCCCCAGAAGCCGCGCCGCTAAGCCGGCGCTGACAAGGGAGCATGGAGGAAGTGCTATGTTGATGCCGAAGCGGGTCAAATACCGCAAACAACATCGCGGACGCATGAAGGGCAAGGCGGGGCGCGGCATGGATATTGCCTTCGGGGATATCGGGCTGCAAGCGCTGGAGCCTTCCTGGATTACGGCGCGACAGATTGAAGCTGCCCGACGCGCGATTGTGCGCTACATGAAGCGTCGCGGCAAGTATTGGATTCGCATTTTCCCGGACAAACCGGTGACTGCGAAACCGGCGGAAACGCGCATGGGTAAGGGTAAGGGCGCGGTGGATCACTGGGTAGCGGTGGTGCGCCCCGGACGGGTATTGTTCGAGCTCGCGGGTGTGCCGGATGACGTGGCGCGGGAGGCCTTGCGCCTGGCGGCCCACAAGCTGCCTATCCGCACCCAGGTCATTACCCGTGTGGAACTCGGGGAGCAGCTGCCAGGAGAAGTGAGCCATGCAAACGAGTGAATTGCGCGAACTAACGCTGGATGAAATGCGGGTGCGCCTGGCCGAGACCCGGCGCGAGTGGTTCAACTTGCGTCAGCAATGGTACGCCGGCAGTCTGGAGGACTTCAATCGGATGCGGGCGGTGCGCCGTGAGATTGCACGCATTTTGACAGTGCTCCGGGAGCGGGAACTGGCTCAGGAGTCGGAAGAAGGAGGCGCGGCATGAAAGAGCGTCGCAAACAGCTGGTCGGGATAGTCACCAGCGATAAGATGGAAAAGACAGTGGTCGTCAGGGTAGAGCGTCGCTATCGGCATCCGTTGTACCAGAAGGTAGTGACCTCGGCCAAGAAATACATGGCCCACGATGAGGGGAATGCCTGTCGCGTGGGGGATAAAGTGCGGATCGTGGAAAGTCGCCCGCTGAGCCGCCACAAGCGCTGGACGGTTGAGACGATTCTGGAACGTGCGGCATAGGAGGCAGCGATGATTCAAAAGGAAACGCGTTTGGTCATCGCTGACAACACGGGGGCGCAGGAAATTCTGTGCATCCACGTGATGGGAGGGTCCCGCCGCAAGTATGGCAGTGTGGGGGATGTGATTGTCGCGGCCGTGAAATCTTCCTCGCCGACGGCTTCGGTCAAAAAGGGAGAGGTCGTACGCGCGGTGATCGTGCGGGTGGCCAAGGAGTATCGGCGCTCGGATGGGTCGTACATCCGCTTCGACGACAACGCTGCGGTCATTCTGGATGCCACGGGGGTCAACCCGCGC